>CAZEMW010000180.1:0-7098 GCA_964513105.1 uncultured Fibrobacterota bacterium | reverse complement strand
CAAACATCCTGGGGTCTCCGGCGGCGGCGCTGAACGGTCGCTCATGAAAGGCCTGACAGATATAAACTCAAAAACATAACCAAAAGCGAACTCTTGATCCAGTTCAAGGCCCTACAGTCAACTAGTGTTCAGCGGAGCACTGACGATGCCTCGACCAAAATGAGACAGCGCACCGCGATAAACACCGACAGGCCGGAAAACCTGACCGAGGCTTAAAGAGCCGACCGAATTTTTCCGGCCGGGGAAAAGAGCACGGGGGTTCCAAGGGGGCCTTTGCGACTGAAGGCCCCCTTGGCGAGGAGCTTGAGGGTAGGCTACCCTCAATTACGATAAAATCATTCCTTAGTACTACCACCGACCACGCGCATACCACAGTCTTCCCGCTCCGAAACACAGCCTACTCCCCCTCGTCTTCTCGAAGCAACCCGGGCGATACCCGGGATACGACCGCGCTTGCCGCAAACCACAGGGCAGGGACAACGAACGCAACCACCAGTGCAATGGTGGTAACCAGCGCCGAAAGTGCCACGCGTTCGCCGGAGAAAATGACGGACGGCGCAATGGCAATGAGCGACGAAACCAGTCCCGCAAACAGCCCCGCGCCACACAGAAGAGCGTGTTCCCGGAAGATCAGTCGATGAACCATCCTTTTCCTGAACCCCTGTGCCGAAAGCAATGCCAATTCATAACGCCGCTCAAGTGCGTTGCGCAGGAGAACAACCACGAGCCCAAAGCTTCCCAGCACAAAACCCAACGTGCCCAGAATCGAGAATATTGACAGGTAGGTATTCTCAACCCGGTTGAATGATGCGAGTCGTTCGGCGGCAGGCTCGAGATCAAGTCCATCATTCTGGAATCGGGTGCGCAATGCCCGGGCAGTCCGTTTCTCGGTTCCCGGCGGGGAATCGACAAGAAACAGGCGATAGCCGTCGGTAGACGGGTAGTGGTTCACAAACTGCTTTTCGGCGATCAGCACCTTGCCCTGGAAAACCGAATTCGACAGTCCGCCAACCAGCACCGCGCGAAGCGGTTCCCCCTTTTCGTTTGCAAAATAGAGGGTATCGCCAACTCCTTTTCCCAACCCCCATTCCATCACACTCTGATCGGCAACCGCCGGGACAACGTTTTCTCCAAGCCTGCGATCGAGAATGGCCCACGGTGAGTCCGACTGCGCCGATTCGGATAATGACACAAATGAAAAGGATCCGAGACTGTCCAGCACCGACGGCTGAAGGCCGACCAGCGGCGGGGTGCCCACGCGGTTCAGGTTAAAACAACTCGCGTCATCCCCCTCCCTGAGCCGCATCGGCACGATTCCCGATCCGGTATCGAGTTCCGTATGCAGCAGCTCCTCGACATCGTCCCGTGAGACACCGTCCATGCTCTCGCCGTACCACCAGAACCCCCCTGTTCCCGACGAACGCTCTCGAGGATCGGCGATTCGACCATGGCGAAAAGCGCTCACTCCTCCCAGGACAAACAGGGCGCACGCAAAAACGGCCGCGGTTGCCGTCGAACGCCCCTTGCGTCGGGCAACATTACCAAGTACAAGCCCCCATAATCCGAGAGCCTCGGTCGAGTGTCCATTCACCCGGCGGTCAAGTAAGATGTGCCATACGGTAAGCAAGGCGATCAGGAGTAGCGCTCCTGCACCGAAGAACACCCCGGCGGCATCCCTGCCGGTTGCGGAACCGGATGGAACTATGAGTGCGACCGCTCCCGCCCCGCATATGACGACTACCGCGTACCAAAGCCGGGAAACCCGCTTCGGCCGAGATACCCGCATGCGCCGCAGATACAGTTTCGCCGTGTGCATGCGCACCGAAACCCACATCGCACCGCCCGCAATTGCGAGAGTTGTCAGTATTCCGACAACCGGCGAAGACCATTGAAAATGGAACCCCAGCACCGGGGTCTGCGCGGCCGCATGCCATATCGTCTGAAGAGCGGCCAGCAGCATGGCCGTATACACCGGACTAAGAGCCGCCCCGGCCAGTGCCCCGACAAGTGCGACGGCAAGCGCCTCGAACAGAAAAACCTGCACAACCCGGCGACGCCGAAATCCTGCGGCCACGAGAAACGTGTAATGACGACGCCGCGATTGAACACCGAACCCGAACAGAAGAGTAGTAAGAATTACCGCGGCCGCGATGAGAAAAAAACTGAGGCCTGTAAACAACGGTGCAAAGCTGATCCCCTGGGACACCGCCTGCTCGATGCTCGCACGAATCGGGTGGACAAGCAACCCAACGGCATCCGGAGAGAATGTGCCCGCGAGTCGTTTCTCAACCGTATCTTTCGGCAAACCGGCGGCGGGAAAACGAACTGCGGTGCACGTGCCGAATCGATTGGCCCACATGCGTTGCGCCGCGGAAATGTTTACGAATGCTTTTGGTGTTCCGCGCCATCGATCCCAGTACGCCTCATCTTTGGTACGTATCAGATCAAGGTCGATGGGCGTTCCCGGATCCCATTCGGTGCAACTGCCCGCATCCGCGAGACCGGGGAAGGCCGGCATCAGTGTGGAATCGGTCCACGGCGGCGCGGTCGGTACGATTCGGGAAACGACAAATGCGGCGGTATCCTCTTCGAGTCCCGAGGGTTCTCTCGGGACGAAATAACGAAGGGAGACGGTATCGCCCACTTCCGCATCAAGATCTTCGGCGGCCCAGCGGGAGAGAAGTAATTCATTGTCCCGCAGAGAGATTGGCGTCGGAGGGGTCGAAACAAACGAATACGGTGTTGCCCGATCTCCGAGTGCAAGTGCATTGACAAAATAGGCAAAGACCGGCCGCGCGGTTGGGAACGCTTCCTGTATGGACACGCTCAACGAGGAATCGATGAATACATTATCGATGTGGACTTCCCACTCCGCGCCGTTCGCGACCCCACGCACCCGAACGCCGGCATCATCAAGCGACCAGTTGCGCCCCAGCACCCTTTCGATACTGTCGGGAGCAGCCCCATCGACAAGTATCGCACCGGCCTCACCGGGTATTCCACACGCTTTCGCAAGCACCTCGAGCGGCACGAATATGTTGTATACCGCGTAATGCTCGGCTTTGAGACTGAAATCGCCGAATGCATCGGAATCGATTATGGAAGCTATCGTGAGCCGCAGAGATGCACGATTGCGTTCGCCACCGGAGAACGGCGCCTCGAGAGGGAGCAAGTCTCCGCGCTCAAAGCGAACCAGAATCTGGTCACCGCCGGCCACCCCGAGTTTCCGAGCCAGCGACCTGTTGACCACGGCTTCACCATCACTCGCGGGCGACGGCCGAATCTCCGAGGGCCCCATCGCCCGGAACCGATCATCGACACCGATAATGAACGACCGATTGGCCTGCCGACGGCCCCCGTCGGTTGAGACCGTGGCGGCACGCTGCAAGATCGGTGCCGTGGTGGCGTTGAGTTCTTTTGCCAGAGAATCGGAAAGAGCAGACCGAATGAACCCTTCCTGCGACATCACCACGTGTTCGGTTGAACCGAGTCGGTTGTCGGTAAGCGCTTGAAGACTGCCTCTGAGTGAGTCACCAATCAGCAAGGCACCGGTCAGAACAACCGTCGCAACAGCGGTTCCGGCTGCCACCGCGATATGTGACCGTCGGTAGTGTACCAGGCTTTGCAGCACAAGTGTCGGGAGTGATATCGTTCTCATATCGACTCGATACAGTGGCCGTCACGAAGTTCATATTGGAGATCCATCCGACCGGCCAGTTCGACCGAATGGGTAACCACCAACAGTGCGGTGCGTTCCTCGGCGTTGAGTTCGGACAATAGCTCCGCAAGCGAGTCGGATGCCGCACGGTCAAGGGATCCCGTGGGCTCGTCGGCACAGAGAATACGCGGTTTGTTAATAAGGGCTCGTACGACCGCCGCGCGCTGGCACTCGCCACCGGACATCTGTCCCGGAAGATGATTTCGTTTTTCCGCAAGCCCGACTCTTTCGAGAAGTCTCTCGGCGCGACCGAGAAATTCCCTTCGATCTCGCGCCCGCGGCTGTACCAGCGTGGGTATGAGCACATTTTGAAGGAGCGTACACTGGGGAAGCAGGTGATGAGACTGAAATACCACCCCAATCATGTCGTTACGCACCGATGCAAGTTCCTTTTCGCCCAGACGCGTTACATCACGTCCGTCGATCAGTACCTCTCCCGAATCCGGGGTATCGAGTGTGGCGAACATGTTGAGCAGCGTCGTCTTACCACTTCCCGACGGTCCCACGATAGCCACCGACTGTCCCGCTTCGATCGACAACGATATCCCGTCCAGCACCGTAAGAACCGATTGTCCCCCTGGTGTGGGATATTTTCTGGTGATTTTTTTTACTTCGCAAAGCATAGGGCCCCCGGGGGGAAGAATCAAAAATCAAAAATCAAAGGTCAGACTTCGGCACCTCGGCTTCGCTCGGCACAGCGCTCCGCTCAGTCACCGAAGGTCAACGGTCAAGAGGTACACTCCCCGTGAAAAACCACATCTGTTTCTGCATCGCTCAATCAGGTCTCAGTTAACTACCGCGACCGCACTCTCGGCCATTTTCAGATGATTGAATTTGTCGGTAATTGCCGCGCGTCCCTTCTTGCTGCATTTTCTTCGCAGTGAATGATCCTTCAGCAGCCGCTCGAGCGCATCGGCCAGTGCTTCGGACGTGTTCGGTGAGTACAATAAACCGCCCTCAGTCTCGCGAATCACCTCGGAGAATCCGCCGTGGTCCGGCTGTACAACGGGTACTCCGGCAGCAAGCGCCTCGAACAGAAACGTCCCGAGTGCGATCTCGATCGGAGACGGAACCGCAAGGACGGCAAGCCCGGACAGAAACCGTGCACGCGCGTGCCGGCCGAACTCAGGTACCACCTCGGCGGCCCATCCCGCGCGACTCCCGGCAAGCACTCTGGTGACTTCTTCATGGTCGTCTTTGGTGTAGCCGCCGCAAAGCTTCAAATCACGCTCTCCGGAAGATCCGGATTGCATGATCGCGTAGGCGTCTGCAATGACCCGCAGCCCGAGGTCTCGACACAAACGGCTGAGAAAACCGATATGCCGCGCGCTTTTCGGTGCACGGGTGTACCGACGGAAGTCGACACCAAAAGGAATCGTCGTCACATTCCCCAAAGACAAGCCGGCGCATTTGCCGACATGGTCTGCATACCAGGTGCTAAACGACAGAAGCGCATCGGCATGCCGGCTCTGCCCGGCGATTTCGGCCCACGTGATCGATTGCCGATCGGGTGCGCCGGCGTCGACCCAGGTATGCTCATCCTGCACCAGACAGACGACCGGCACCCGTGACAGACTCTTGAATGCCTGCGCAACGCCGAGCAGAAAGGCATTCGACAGAAAAACGACGTCGGGCTTCACCTCTGTGCGGATCCAACGAACCATTCTCTCAAACTCACCGGCCAGGGGACCCTCAAGACCTTTCAGCATGGCGATTGTCATACCCTCATGTCCCGACGCACGCGTCGTCGCGGCTTTCGAAGCCGCAAAGGCCAGCATCGACGGGGAATCCAGCATATGGAGAAGGCGCTTTGGAAAGAACTTCAGCATCGGCACGTGATACTGCAAGTACGTGCGTACCGCGCCAAAAAACGGCGGCGTATCGCCGAGTGCCACGTTTTCTTCGTGAATCAGCGGAAGGTACATCGGCACCGCGGCGACCTCATGCCCCAGCTCGCGCAGACCCGCGATCATGGCACAATCGCGAATACAGTTTTCGCAATAGAATGCCCCGCCGGTTCCAGGTACGATATAGGCAATTTTCATAATCTCATTCATTCGAAAAGATAAATGAACCCGTTACGATCTCCCAGAACAATCCTTCCGCCACCAACCGCCGGCGAGGAGGTTATCTGCGCTCCCACATCGTAACTGTCGATAAGAGTTCCGTCATCGAGAGAAAGCAGATATACTCGCCCGTCGTCACAGCCGACAACGATCCGGTCTCCGCAGACAACCGGAGAACTGTCGATCGGTCCTCCCGCGGTAAACTTCCATTTGAGTTGCCCGTCGACACGGGATACGCAGTACACAACGGCATCACGTGCCGGCACGACAATCACGTTTTCCGTAACGGCCGGCGAGGCAAAGAACGCGTCACGGGCTTCGAACTCCCACAGCACCGTTGGTTTCTCGAGATCGATGCACATAAGTTTATCGCCGTAATGGGCCACAAACGCCTGCCCGGCATCCATTGCCATGGATCCGGCGATATAGGATCCCGCTTCGACGGACCCGCGCGGAAGTCCGGTTGTCGCATCGACAATATGCACGAGTTCGTCGCAGCCGCCCAGCACGATGCGTTCACCGTCGGTTGCGGGACTGCCGTTTATGTAACTCCCGGTCTGATACGCCCACTCCACCGCTCCCGAATCCATGTCAAGGCAGTACAGGGTGTCGTTGTGACTGCCGAACAGAAGCTTTCCTTCCGGCAGCCGATTGGCGGAGCCGACAATCTTATCATTTACCTTATGCGACCAGATCCGACGGCCGCTTTGCGCGTCGAGCGCGAACATTTCACCGGCAAGATCTCCCACATACACTCGGCCGTTGTCGTACAGCGGAGGCGCCTCGATACCACGACCGGCTTTGAATTTCCAAACGACCTTTCCCGATTCGATATCAACGGCATAGAGGAAGCCGTCGAGTGATCCGATATACACGTGTTCTCCGTCCATGACCGCGGAAGAGACAATTTGCCCGTCGGTTTCAACCGACCAGGAAAGAGACAAAGAATCCGGGAGTGTGCCGTCGGCGAGCCCCCGAAGTTGGGTATCACCCCGGAAGATGGTCCAGATCGGCGGTGATGTCCGCACTGCCGACGCGGGAGGCGATTTGCGCTCACATGACAACAGCGCGAAAGCAAGAAACATCCCAAGCGCAAAGAAACACCGGGAGGAACGCCCGTGGCGAATGCGACAATGCGCGGAATTACTCATCCGATACCCCCGGCTCTGTTTCCCGCTCGGCCCGAAACCGGCCGAGGCGCTTTGTCAGGGCCGCGGTCGGGCAGGCAGTAATGCACCGGTCGGTGAGAACGCCCATTGCCTCACCCATGCCGGTTCCGAGCGTACCCGCACCGCTCGTTTGAAATCCTCGTTG
>CAZEMW010000179.1:0-7103 GCA_964513105.1 uncultured Fibrobacterota bacterium | reverse complement strand
GTCGGTCACGTCCCGGGCCGACCTTTTCAGTGCATTTGCCTGTTCCCGGATACCACCGGGGAATCACGTTTCAATGAGTATTCGCGTTATGATGGATCCTTAATGAAATCCAATGTACTCCGTATACAGGTCGTTGAGACGGGACGGTACAACTGCGAAATGTTGCAGGCGATGCTGAATGATCCGTCCATTGTCCGGTATGATATTGAGCACTCACCCGAGTTCCCGCTACCGGGACCTGTGTCCAAACGCTCCGGTCCCGATGTCGTACTGGTGGACTTTGCAGATTTTGCCGATGGATTTCAGCGTCTCTCCACATTGATCAGAGCGGAATCGGGCTCGATTCCCATCATTGCGCTAGTAGATCCGGAGAAGGAATCCGACGGTATAAAAGCCATTCGGATGGGGGCCCAGGATTACCTTGTGCGAGGAATGTTCGAACGACATTCCCTTGAAAGAACGTTACGAACCGCGGTCGAACGACACAAAATAGGAACGCGTCTGGCGATGAGTTCGGAGGAACTACAAGACAATGAAGCACGACTCCTCGGCGTGCTGATGAACAATGTAGACGGCATTATTGTGGTCGACAGCGAAGGCGTGGTTCGTTTTGTCAACGCGGTGGCCGAACGTATGTTCGGTGCAAAAGCCTCTGATCTCACCCAAAAACCGTTTGGCTATCCAATCGTATACGGAGAGACTCAGGAATGGACCGTCAAACGTACCGACGAGTCCACGATGGTAGTCGAATCTCGCCCGGTTTCCACATCGTGGGAAGGAAAACGGGCGTTTCTTATCACTATCCGTGACATTACGGCACGGAAACAGGCGGAAGAAGAGCTTCGAAAGAGCGAAGAGCGGTATGCCATCGCGGTACGCGGCTCCAAGGACGGACTCTGGGACTGGAATCTTCAGACCGATGAGGTCTATTTCTCTTCCCGCTGGAAAACGATGCTTGGCTACGGCAAGATGGATATCGGCACGAGCCCTTCGGAATGGTTTCGCCGCATACACAGCGAAGACCTCGAGGAGGTCCGGAGCGCCATTGCCGCTCATCGTGAGGGGCACACTCCTCATTTTGAGATCGAATGCCGGATGCTCCACAAAGACGGCACGTATCGATGGATGCTTGCGCGGGGTACGGCCGTTCGCGACGCCACCGGTAAATCGGTGCGGCTTGCCGGTTCCCTGAGCGATGTTACCGAACGCAAGGAGGCCGAGAAGAATCTTCGGCGGGCGCTGAGTGATCTGAAGTTCGCACTGGCATCGGAAAAGGTGCTGCTTGATGAGCTGGATAAGCGAAATAAGGAGCTGGTTGCCCTTTCGGTTACCGACGGGCTCACCGGTCTCTACAACCATCGGTTTATCCAGGAACGGTTCGATTTCGAGGTGAAACGAGCTCGTCGGTACGACGTACTTCTGTCCTGCATGCTGCTTGATATCGATCATTTCAAGTCGGTCAACGATACCTACGGACATCAATTCGGCGATCTTGTACTTCGTGAGATCGCCAATCTTCTGAAAGCAAACAGTCGCGAAGTGGATATCTGCGGTCGTTACGGCGGCGAGGAGTTCATGGTAATTTCAAATTCCGATGAAGAAGGGGCACTGGGATTTGCCACAAAGCTTCATACGGTCATTGAGAACCACCTTTTTGAGTCCAAAGAACACTCCATACATGTCACGGTGAGCATTGGTGTGGCAACCTATGATCCGCGAATCAGCTCCAAGCAGGAACTGATCGAACGTGCCGACATGGCGTTGTACCGGGCAAAGGAAGACGGACGCAATCTGATCCGTGTATGGAAAGAGCATGAAAACCGGGAAGAGCAGGAACTGGACAGGGGTGGGATCGAAAAACTGAAAGCAAAGTTCGACAATCTGTCAAACCAGATGCGTGCAACGTACATGGAATCGACCTACGCGCTGGTGCGGGCTGTTGATGCAAAGGATCACTACACTCAGGAACACTCTCAGAATGTTTCCAGGTATTCGGTGGCAATCGGACGTGCCCTGGGGCTGGGTGAGGATGAGCTGGAGGTCCTCAAATATGCCGGGCTTCTGCACGATATCGGGAAAATCGGGGTAAATCAGGAGGTGCTGGTAAAGCGGGAAAAGCTCACCGATGCCGAATTTGAGATCCTGAAACGGCATCCCGCTATTGGAGTCAGCATACTCGAGGATGTACGTTTTCTGCAAAAAGAGATCCCGATTGTGTTGCATCATCACGAGCGGTACGATGGGAGAGGGTACCCGCAGGGACTAAAGGGTAGAGAGATACCGTTGGGAGCACGTATTTTAGGAGTCGCGGATGCCTATGACGCCATGACCACGGACCGTCGATACAAGAAAAGCCTGTGTCGAGCGGATGCTGTGAAAGAGTTACGGCGAGAACGGGGATGCCAGTTTGCACCCGAAATCGTCGACGCGTTCGTGGGCATTCTGGAAGGCGAACCCGATTCTACGGCACCCGGACAACAAGAGGTCGCATGATGAAAATTGCCGTCAAAGAGACCGGTGATATACTGGTCGTTTCACCGGACAGCAGTATCCTGCAGGAAAATGTTCCTCTTCTAAGATCACGTCTTCAAAAGCTTGTGGAAGAGGACGGTTGGAAATGGGTTGTGCTCGACATGTCGAATGCAAACTATCTCAGCAGCGTCGGTGTGTCGGTAATTGTGGAAACCAAACGGCGCACGGGCGAAAAAGGCGGGGATACGGTTCTGGCCTGCGTGAATCACCTGATCCATCAGCTACTTGATATGACAAACGTTCTGCGGCGTGTTGAAGTTTATCCCACGGTCGAGGAAGCAATCGAGGGCCTCAGCGGAAAAGCTGATTTGAACCGGTAGCTCAAGGCTGCTTGTGGTAATCCCCAACGTAGCCCAAGTTTCGCAGCCGGTCGACGCGCCGCAGTGCATCGCAGCACAAGTTTTAGCGTATTATTTGTCAGACAAAGGAATTCTCTGTTTGGTGGCTGATCCCGCCACCGCGGGACGAAGTCTGATCTTTGAGCCGGTTACCGAGCGAAGCCGAGGTATCCGGCTACGAAACCTGGGCTAGAGTAGTTCTTCCAGAAGATTTTCAATCTGACCGATATGATTTTCGGTTTCCCCACCTTTTCTTACTTCATTCTCGATTTTTTTGCAGGCATGGATAACGGTGGAGTAATCCCTGCCGCCGAATTCGAGACCGATTGTCCGAAGTGATTCCCTGGTGAGTTTCTTGCAGAGAAACATTGCGATACTGCGGGGATAGGCAACGTCACGTTTGCGCGTATGGGCGGAGAGCTGGTTGGCGCTGATGCCGAAATAGTCGGCGGTGCGCGATTTTATATGACGAACCGTGAGCCGCTGATCCTGTCGAGACATGACGTCCCCGAAAATCTCTCTCGCCACCTCCAGAGTTATGTCCCTTCCGGTGAACGACGACGATGCAATGAGCTTTATCAGGGTGCCTTCGAGTTCTCGTACATTTGAAGTAATGTGCTTTGCCACATACTGAACCACGTCGTTGGGAAGAGAGAGACCGTCCAGTTCAGCCTTTTTCCGAATGATCGCCATACGAGTCTCGAGATTCGGCGGCTGAATGTCGGTCGTGAGTCCGCCCATGAATCGGTTTATGATATGGTCCATCATGTCGGGAATGTTTTCAGGTGCTCTGTCGGATGAGAGGACGATCTGCTTGTTACGCATGAGAAGGTTATTGAAAATCCGGTAAAATTCTTTTTGTGTTCCCGGCTTTCCGCTCAGAAAATGGACATCATCGATGAGCAAAAGATCGACATCCATAAATCGCTTGTAGAACGACGTAGAATCCCTTTTCTCGATCACGTAATTGATATATTGATTGGTGAATTCCTGTGTAGTCAGGTACACAACGTTTTCAGCCGTCCCTTCGGTCTGCGCAAAATGCCCGATAGCCTGCAGAAGGTGGGTTTTTCCCAGTCCCGTACCACCGTAAACCGTTAGAGGGTTGAATGTCGTTTTACCGGGCGCTTCGGCAACCGCCAGTCCTGCGGCATGTGCCATCCGGTTACTGTCGCCCACGACAAATTTATTGAACACATAGTTTGGGTGAAACTGCTCGGGGCGCTCAACCTTTGAGGGAACCGTCTTCTCGCGGACGGTCGTAACGGTCTCCACCACCGGTTCGAATGTTTTCCATTCCTTTTCCGTAGGTACAAAAGAAATCTTCTCAACCCGTATCCCGTGAGCACGAAGGGCTTCGATAACAAGGTTGGAAAAATGCTCTTCTATGAAATCGGCAAAGAACTGGTTTGGAACCTGTATATACGGTTTGCCGCTCTCGGAGTACGCAAGTTCAGTCGAACGAAACCAAGTCTCAAAGCTGGAAGAACCAACTTTCTCTTCTATAGACTCGAGACACTGTTCCCAAATGGAACTCCCTGAAAGTGAGGAGGGCAAGGAGTTTGTTAACATGTTATCAACATCTCCCTCTATTGACAAGATGGAAAACGTTTTCACTACGGTGAGTATCAGAGGTATTGAAGTCGAGGTAGGGGGTTTGGTTCTTGTAAGTTGTTGTAAGATAATGATTTATATGTTTTATGTCCAGCATTGTCATAGTTCTGAATTCTGGTTGTTAACGAGTTGCCAACAAGCTTTCCACTAGTTATCCACATCGACTTGTCAACACCATTATTATACCAACGACGGAATCAATATAATATTCCCGGCTCGGATGTCAAAGAAAAAAATTCCCTCGAAGTCACTTAATTCCTTAAAACGGTTCATATCACCTCAAATGGGCCGATCAAAAGCTGTTGGTTTCCAGATTTTTTCTTACCGTTAGAGTTCCGTGAGAATTCGATGAAAATCAGAATCGCCGGAGTCTGAAGAAAAAGCTAAAGAAAAACTTAAAGTAAACCGAGAACATAGAATACAGTTTCGGCAAGAATTCGACAAGCAGGAAAACAAAAAAATCAAAACTGATCAAAAAGCATAGATGCTTAACTAGAATCCGACCCTGAACAACTGCTCCCGGAGGACAAAATGAATGGAATCACCAACAACGCGAATCGTTGGAACACGCAATCCCGTAAGCCCGTTCAATCGAGAAAGCTCCAGACGCCGGGTGCTCCCGGCACGGCACAAACCGGCACTCATCTGAGTGATTCATTTCAAATGGAGCATCTAAGCTATCGCGATGCGCGGGTTCGGATTTCGAATTCAAACGGGCAACAGGCGCATATGCGTATGCAGAGGGCGGAATACACCTATGCCGAAGCAACTACACGCCTGTCGGAGCATAAGGGGGCCGACGCGTTTCATCAAATCCGCGAAGAAACTTTAAGGATCCACAAAATTGTGGTAACCCGAATTCTTGCCGACGTGCAACAGAAGCCCGGCTCGGTTGAAAAAGGGGAGGAGGCCCTGCAGATCCCTGAAGAGTGGAATGCGGAGAATACTTCGGATCGCATCGTGAATTTTGCTCTGGGTCTTAGAAACGCTTTCGAGGGCAACGATGAAGAGTTTCTCAAGATGGTAAAGGGAGCGGTTGAAGAAGGATTCAGGCAGGCACGAGAGATTCTTGGAGAGCTGCCGGACGAGGTCCGGGCACTAACGGAGGAAACCTTTTCACTTATTATGGAAAAACTGGATCGATGGGCCGAGGGGCGAGAGAACGGTTCCGAAGTCGACGGAAACGAGCAAACTGTCGTTGAAGAAAATTCGGGGCAGGATTCGGTAAATTATACGGCCTGAGAGTTCACCGATAATTCGGGCAAATGCAGTAATCCTCGCCCAGTTTTCCGGATTCAGGCGAGTAGCTCACCCCGAACAGTGATTTGCCGGCATACGGATTGCTTTTTGTCCGAGCATGGACTGGTTTCTAGTCGCTATCGGTATGGTTCTGGCGCTCGCGGGTATAGTGGATGTTCTTGCGACGACGCTTTTTTTCGAGGGTCACGGCATTATTCCGCGGAAATCGTATCGGCTGATGTGGTCGGTCGGGCGCCCTCTGTTCGGACTACTTCCCACTCCTCTCACCATTTACCTTCGGACGCTGCTGGTACCGGTACTTGCCGCGGTCACGCCTTTGGTATGGATTCTTCTCGAACTCTTTGGATTCGGACTGGTTTTTTTCGCAGGTTCGCGAATCGGTGCTCTCGCCGGTGAGCCGGGAGTGGCGGCGCCCAAGTCTCTCAGTGACGCACTGTACATGAGTGGTGTGACCCTGTCGACTCTCGGATACGGTGACATCACCCCGATTGCGGCTCCGTTCAGAATAGTCTCATTCACCGAAGCCCTGGTTGGCTTTACCATCATTACCCTTACCGTAAGCTACGTCTTGAGTATTAATTCGGCGGTACGTCAGCAGGGCCACATGGTTGCGGTTCTTACCGGGCTTTCCGGAAAACGAAGCGACTGCAAAACGATCGTAGCTCCCTTTCTGCGAAACCCTTTGACCGGTGGTCTCGACAGTCTGCTGCAGCAGCTTACGTCGGAGACAATCTCCTACAGACAGAACCTGAACCATTATCCGCTTCTCTATTATAATACCTCGAAGGATGCGCGGGAGAGTGTTTCCCATGCCTTCTATCTCCTGGGGCGTCTCTACGCCACTCTTCGGTTCTGCACGCATCGGGAAGAGGTTTCCGAAAACCCCTGGCTGTCCGCCCTCGGAGAGTCGTTTGAGAGAACAATGAAAATGGTCGAGCTGAGTTTTGTATCGGGAAAAGCCCGACGATGGAAAACCACCCCGCCGATTGTTCCCGAAGAAGAGTTCCATGAACAGGTGAGCAGCGCTTCGGAAAAGGAAATCTCCGATCCTTGGATCGCCCAGTTCACCGAAACCTACAAATGGATTGCTGAAACCGAGCCGGGCGAAGAATGGGAAGTATGGACTCCGCGATACCGAAATTATGTCAAATGGGTTGAGTTCGTCTATCACGTTGCCGCCTTCTCCGAGGCAATGGCATGGGATCTGGGCTATGACGCCCTTCGGGCAAGATCAGACTTCGGCGCCGCTCAGTCACCGAATATTAAAGATCAAGCAGAGCTTTAAATAACTACAAAGCAGTAACTTACAGGTAATTTGCTGCTCAAAGAACAAAATCCTGCAGTTGAGTAGTATAGAGC
>CAZEMW010000178.1:0-7106 GCA_964513105.1 uncultured Fibrobacterota bacterium | reverse complement strand
TCGAACGAACCTTAATTCCAAACAATCCTTCATGGGACTCGGAATACCCGGCCAAACCGGCACCGGGCATGGAAAAGTTAGTGTATCCAGCGACGACCTCCTGAATGACCTCATCCTCGAGTTCACCGGTACTGTCTTCCTTGTACTCGATTTTGAGATTCTTCAGCATATCTTCGCCGACATTTGTCTCAAATCCCTGATCGTTCCCGTATTTGATCTCGACATTGATCAGACGTCCCACCGAACCTTGTATTGTGAAGGCATTTTTGTGATCAAATTTGAGCTGCGGTGTCTGGTCATTGAGAACTTCTTCGTCACGCACCCGTTTCTGCCAGGCGCCCCCAAGCATAATCTCCTGAAATCCCCGGATACTCAGTTTCGGCGGCTCGTTTCCGAGGACTCGTCGGGCCCAGGGGGGATAGTGAATGGGGGCGACCAGCTCCAGGCGCTGAAGGCCTGTTTGCGTCTTGGATTTCTTTTCGGGCGGCTTGAGATGTGAACGCCACAGATTCATGTATGCGTAGCGACGACGAGCACTGAGGTATTCTTCGAGCTCGTCGTAATGGTATTGCCACACCGGAATACCGGTAAATTTGTCCGCACGGATGAAGGTTATCTGTCGCTTTTCAAAGTCGATAATAGCCGTGTCGGTGAGAAGTGACGTGTTCAAATCGAGCATCGATGGGGACTCAATTCTAAACACATTGGCTTCAGGAGCGGCTTCATCCACCGGATGAAACCCTTCGATATGAGGGTCCTGATACTGAAGTTTTTGCGCAAACAGGCCCTGAGCGGCAAACAGCATAGTGCCGATCAAAATAACCGTTAGTCTACGAATCAAACCCTGTCCTTTGCTCTCCCGGACTAACGTCCGATGATACATGCAGTGAGTGTGCCGCGCAGCCCTATTTCGCATCCGCACAGCAACGAAACCCCACCGGATTGTGCTTATTCTGAGGGTAATAGCTATACCTGGCGTTTCTGCAGGTTGCATTGGATCCGGTCGTCCAGAATCCACCCATCACATTATAAAACTGCCGATTTCGCGACGAGCGAGTGTCGGTCCATTCGGCAAGATTACCCGACATATCCTGCACCCCGAAATACCCGCGACATTCAGGACACGAGCCGGAACGCGCCACCGTCGTATCCTGCGTGTTGCAGGCACGCGGTTCATATACGTCGCCGTACGGATACGATTGGCTATACGGCCCCCCGCAGGCAAGAGACCATTCTTCCGTAGTGCAAAGACGTTTCCCTACGGTAAAGCAGGAGTCCATTGCCTGATAAATCGAAACAAACGCCTGTGGCCGTGCCCCTTTTTCATTCGGCCACTCGTAGGTGTCGATACAAAAACGAGCATCGGAAATCTCGATGTAGGTCATTCCCCGAGGACAATGATCTTCATCGGTCTCTCCGCTTAGCTCATACTCCTCCGAACGTACCTCACTCGTATTGCCGCAATCATCGACCGCCCGGAAAACGAGCCGTGCATTCTCCGTGACCGGTATCGGTGTGCCGGCATACGTTTTCCATTGTTCCTCATCTCCAAAACGCCACTCAATCACGGCCGAATCATCAGCACGAATAGCTACCGACGGCGGCGAAGAGTGTAATCCTCCCGCGGGATCGGCGAACACCCAGGGAGGAATCGTGTCTGACTCGCACGGATCTGAATACGGGGTGTCCGATTCAGAAGAGTCATAAATCACATTCGCCAAATCGAGGTCGGAAGCACCCGGGGCGTCGACAATGACGCTGTCGCCCGAATCCGCGACCGTTTTCGCCTTATCGGAAGACGAACCGGTCACGCGGTTCTTGCTCTCATCCCGTGACTTTGTGCTTTCTTCCTTCATACTCGAATACTCAGCGCTATCCGCCGAACCCTCAACCGCCGCCACTCCGACCGTGTCGGTGACCGAATCTCCCGTGTCGACAACAGTATATTCCAATGAATCCACGGGAATTCCCGAATCCGATTCGAAAGATGCCGCTGAATCCACCTTCGAACCGTGTTGCGCAGTTGGTTTAACCGGTTCGGTCGCCGGCGACAGTAACCATCCACGCAAAAAAAACAGTAACAACACAAGAAGTGCAAGCAGCACCACCACTATCGCCGTTCTTTTTTTGCGTTTTTGATCGGCGGTATCGGGTGAAACTGATTTTTTCATGCACTCGACTCAATGGCAAAAAAGACCTTCAGAAAATCACGAGTCGCCCCAACATCATGCACCCGAAATATGCGTGCACCGTGCAGAAACGCGGAAGCTATGGTCCCCAGCGATCCGTACAGCCTCTCTTCGACTTCTTTTCCGGTAATCGCACCGATAAATGATTTACGCGAAGTGCCGACAAGAATCGGATAGCCAAGTTCCGTCAGTTTCTTCAGATGCTTCAGCAGCGCAAGGTTATCCTCGAAACGTTTGGCGAATCCAATTCCCGGATCAATAATGATATTGTCACGGTCGACGCCCGCGACGAGAAACCTCCCGGTCGCCGACCTCAACTCATCACTTACTTCGGAAACCACATCCTCATAATGAGGAGACACCTGCATGTCCCTCGGAGATTTGCGGCTGTGCATCACGACTACGGGGCACCGCAACTCGGCTGCCGTCGGGGCCATACGCTCATCGAATCTTCCGGCACTCACATCATTTATCCATGTCGCCCCTGCCTCAAACGCGCGTCGGGCGGTTTCCGCCCTGGAAGTATCGACACTTATCGGGGCATCGGTGAGACCACGTACCGCCTCAATGACGGGTACAATCCGACGGCACTCCTCCTCGACCGATATAGTTTCCGCTCCGGGCCGTGTCGATTCACCGCCGATATCGATAACATCGACTCCCTCTTCAAGCATGTTCGAGACGGTACGTACCACGGAATCGTGGTTTTGATTTCGACTTCCGGGGTAAAAGGAATCGGGAGTCGCGTTAAGCACACCCATGATTACGAATTGGTTGCCCAGAACTGAAAGGGAATCGTGCATGCCGGTCTTTCATGTTTCTCATCGGAAGCAGCGTCTGAAACTTCCGATTCTGGTTCTGAAATAGGGCGGCGGCAGGCGGACGGCACGGATGCAAACTCTTTGATCTGCAACTGTGACGCACGATAGGGGTCGCCTTTTCTCTGAGCGACCCTATCGAGTACGAGGACCGATAAACCGAACAACAGGCATCCCTGCACTCCCACCGCTTCGGCGACCTACGGCCGGGATTTTGTTTCATCGCCCGGTTCAGTGTTTTCGCCCTTCGAGTTGCCCGAATCGGTCGATGAAGTTCCGACATCGGCGTGGACTTCTTCGGCATCCACAATCTCGGTGGGTTGATCCTTGGCCTCCCCGTCGGACTCTTCAGAGCCCTCCGACGAACTGATTCGCTGTTCCCGAGGTGGCAGAGTTCGTGATTTTTTAGCCCGTATCAGCACGTCGCCGCTGATTATTTTCGCAACTTCTTCTCTATCCAGAAGTTCATGTTCAAGCAGGGAATTGGCAAGCCGTTCCAGCTCATCCCGATGTTCGGTCAGGATCTGGGTGGCACGAGCAAGCTGTTCCTCCAATACTCCTCGCATAGTCCTGTCAATAGCCTCGGCGGTGCTGTCCGAGTAATCCCGATGACGGGATATCTCTCTTCCAAGGAAGATCTGTTCGTCCTTCTCGCCGTAGCTTATCGCTCCGAGTTCATCGGTCATACCGAAATCACAGATCATTCTCCGAACCAGATCGGTGGCAACCTTTATGTCGTTGGCCGCGCCGGTGGTCTGTATACCGAAAATCAACTGTTCCGCAACGCGCCCCCCCATCAGTATACAGATTCGATCGATAATATATCCTTTGGTATAGCTGTGCTTATCCTCTCCCGGGAGCGAGAAGGTCACGCCCAGGGCCCGTCCACGCGGGATAATGGTCACCTTGTGGAGAGGATCCGCCTCCGTGCAGTACCAGTTGCAGATCGCATGACCTGCCTCGTGATATGCAGTACTCCGCTTTTCTTCATCCGAAAGCACCATACTCTTACGCTCGGCACCCATCATGACACGGTCCTTGGCCTCCTCAAAATCGAGCATCGTAACTTTGTCCTGACCGAATCGAGCCGCCATAAGAGCCGCTTCATTCACCAGATTTCGAAGGTCCGCTCCGACAAAGCCGGGGGTTCCCCGTGCGATAGTGGTCAAATCGACATCCTCGCCCAGAGGAATACCATCGGTGTGCACCTTGAGTATGCCTTCACGTCCCTTGATATCCGGAACATCGACTACTATCTGACGGTCAAAACGACCGGGACGCAGCAGCGCGGGATCAAGAACATCGGGACGGTTTGTGGCAGCCATCATGATAATGCCGGAGTTCTCCTCGAACCCATCCATCTCGACCAGCATCTGATTCAATGTCTGCTCCCGCTCATCATGCCCACCGCCCAGCCCGGCGCCTCGCTGACGACCAACCGCATCAATTTCGTCGACGAATATGATGCACGGCGAATTGCGTTTGGCCGTTTCGAAGAGATCACGGACACGGGACGCTCCCACACCGACAAACATCTCCACGAAATCCGATCCACTCATTGAAAGAAACGGTACTCCCGCTTCCCCGGCCACACATCGGGCAAGAAGTGTCTTTCCGGTTCCGGGAGGGCCGAGAAGCAGAACGCCCTTGGGGATCTTTCCGCCAAGCCGTTTGAACTTTTTGGGATCCTTTAAGAACTCAATGATTTCCTCAAGCTCCGATTTGGCTTCCTCAACCCCGGCGGCATCGGCGAACGTGTTTTTTGGCCGATCCATGGGCTGAAGTTTAGCGCGGCTTTTACCGAAAGAAAAGATTCCCTTCTGACCGCCCTGCATGTTTCGCATCATGATAATCCAAATGAGGATCATCAGGAGGAACGGCCAGGCCCCCAGGATAATATTCCAGAAACTGAACTCTTCGGATTCAAAATCATACCGAAAGCCCATTTTGTCCCACTCTTTAAGCATCTCGGAATCAAGAAACGGAAGATTCACCCTAAACTGCGTTTTGCCGCCGGCATCGTCGACTCCCGGCACTTGCGTCAGTGCGGCAGGATCTCCAACTTCACCATACAAAACCGCGCGATTGAGTCCCTTCTGAATAACACGAGCTTCCTTTATAGGAACATCTCCGGTTTCGATCCAACCCCGAAAGACACTATATGGCACGTCCACATGACCTTGTCCGCCCTGCTCCTGTAACAGATGAAGTCCCAGAAGGACGGCAAGGATTACTATTACCCAGGTTATGATAGTGCGCGACGGATCTTTTTTCGGTTTTTTCCCATCACCGCCGTTGTTATCGTTCTGCTTTCGCATATTGGGAAGATTTCTTTTTTGATTCTTTTTGTTATCCAACAATGTTTTTCTTCTCCTTTGGGGAGTTGCACGATTAGACGGTCATAAATCTTTGCAGTGCCTGTCCCCCGAACCCGATCATGCGGCCGACCCGAATGCTCGGAAACCCACTAAAATACATATTAAGTACTCGTTGCAGGTCACGAAAATTGATCAAATCCCTAATCATAGCATTCCGGCAGGCAGAGTCGGAAGTGCAAAATGGACAAATCACAGGCCTTCTCAGAGGACATACACTGTTGCCGGAGCAGTACCTCACCGCTATTTCGGGTTCTTCTCCACACTTATTCGCAGAACCTTTGAAGTTTCCGCGGTGATCCGAAAGTCGTGTCCTACCGCCCTTGTGGGTATCCAGACAACGGTATTATCAAGTCTGCAAAGCACGACGGTACGTGCGCGGGCATGACGATTCACTCCGCGACTTTTCAGAAAGTCGACAAGCCTGCGACTCTGAGACGCCCCCAGTGGACGAAAGCGATCATCAGCCCTCGAGTACCGGATTCTAAGCTCTGCGCCACACCGATCCAAATCCACGAACGCGATGCGATTCTCAGGATCAAACTGATTCGGGACCTCTCCGGGAGAGGTCGCAACGCATACAATCCGTTCCGAGCTCGATGGTATCTCAACCGCGCCCGGCACCCCCAGTGCCACTTCAAAGGTCTCCCGATACCGAGCATCGTCTTCTTTTTCTAGTATAATGGAATCTCGTGAGGGATAATATCTCCAGCCGCCCGGAAGCAGATACGTTCCGCTCGTACCTGCCCCGTTTTGCAGAAAATTCTTCAGATGAGTCCTGTCGACCGGAATGCGTTTGGCATGCAGAAGACGTTTGATGCCTTCGGCAACAATGCATTTGTGTCGATCCTGTAGAGGTTTTTGAATAACTAGTTCGCGCTCGCTTTCCCAGGCAACGTGACTGTCGATCCACGCACAAATTTGCTCTTCAAGCGCCGACATGAGCCCGACAGCATCATCACTCAGTGCCCGAATATGTCCGGCGGCGCCGGGGAACCGCTCTTTGGCCGGCGCGAGAATTTCAGCACGGAGCCAGTTGCGGGTAAAATGAGTCTCATTGTTCGATGCATCTTCGCGCCAGGAGATTGAACGCTCTTTCAGCCAATTTTGCAGAGCCCGACGCTCCAATGTAAGAAGCGGACGGATTATGCCGTCTTCCCGAGCCGCGCGGACGCCGTGAAGCCCCGTGAGTCCGGTACCACGGAATATCCGCTGAAGAATCGTTTCCGCCTGATCGTCGGCAGTGTGACCGGTTGCGACAAACCGGTAGCCGAAACTGCGACGGACCTCGTGGAAAAAGTGGTATCGCTGTTCCCTGGCCCAATTTTCAATACCTGAGTCATCGGCACACTTGCCCTTAAGGTATGTCAGATGCAGCGGTAAATCCAGTGAGGTAGCCAATTCCGCGACAAATTCGCGATCCAGATTGGACTGTTCCCCGCGCAGGCAGTGATCCACGTGAATTACGCCGAGCGAAGAGATGCCCAGCGATTTACGAATTTCGGAAAAAAGATACAGTAGTGCCACAGAATCGCTTCCACCGCTGACGGCCAGGGCGAGCGACTCGGCCGAAGCACAATGAGTACGCCAGAAAGAAGCGACAGCTTCGGTACACATGGAAACACAGGAAGGAACGTTTGAAAAGGAAAGATGGTAGCAGCGCAGGGACTCGAACCCCGGACTCGTGGATTATGATTCCACTGCTCTAACCAACTGAGCTACGC
>CAZEMW010000177.1:6541-7110 GCA_964513105.1 uncultured Fibrobacterota bacterium | reverse complement strand
TCGGACGCAGTGCCGATCTTGAGACTGCATTTGGAGGAAACCTGGCTTTCACGAAGTACAATCCACTCATGAAACTGATGATGAAAAAAATCGTAGAAACGAATGAAGGCAGCGTTGATACCTCGAAGGATCACGACTACACGAATTGGGCTGATGTACATTCTTTCGCGGAGGAATTTGCCCACCGGCTGAAATCGTGAGGTATTCAGGGGGGACAAACGGCATCCCTACAGGACCGTAGTCGTCCCCATAGGCGGGGTGCGCGAAATGGGTTCGTCGTGACTGAAAGTCCGCAGCCTGCTATGTTCAGGCCGCCTCCGATCGTCGGTTTTCTGCAGTACCCTCATTGACTTGCCGATAGGGTAGGGACATTTTGAAATAATTCCCATCTTCTCCGGTCTCCAGCCAGATTCTGCCGTGGTGTGCAGTGAGCACGAGTTTGCAGAAAAAGAGCCCAAGTCCTTTGGAATAAGGCGACCCGTTCTCGCTGACACGCGAATACTTTTCAAATATGCGATCGCGATATTCCTGAGGACTAGGGTCTCCGGTAGAGAAAAAGGTCAGCACCG
>CAZEMW010000177.1:0-6531 GCA_964513105.1 uncultured Fibrobacterota bacterium | reverse complement strand
GAACATATTTGGCGGCATTGTTCAGAAGGTTCTGGAAAACACGATCCAGAAGGTACTTGTCTGCCGGTATCTCAAAGTCGTGATCCGGGGAAATGTACTGAACGGTAATACCTTTTTCCGTAAAAATCGGATTTTCGCTGTGTCTTTGGAACAGGCCGGACAGCATGCGCGCGTTAAGCATCGAATGTCGTATAGAGAGCTTCCCCTCCTCCATTCTAGTTATATCAAGGAGGTTCGACGAAAAATTGACGATGTCGTTGCATGATGCACTGGAGAATTTGACCATTCGCTCAAGACGTTGATCCATCGTCGGGATTTTTTTCTCCAGCATGTAGAAGGTACCTGCAATACCCGTCGCCGCATTCTTGATATCATGTACCAATGCGCCCGTCAGGATGTTCTTCACCCGCTCAGATTCCAGCAGCTTGACGGTATACGATTCCAGTTGACGATTTTTTGTGGTGAGTGATTCGGTCTGCTCACGAACGGTATCCTCAAGATTTCGGGCGAGACCGCGATATTTGTCAATGAGTCGCGCGTTCTCCAGCAGAATGGCCGCTTGAGCGGCGAGTATCTGCGCCGCCTTCTGTGCTCCTTCGGTGAACAGCCCTCCCATTGTATCGTTGGCCAGATACACACAACCAAGATAGCTTCCTGCCTTGGTCAGGGGAACGCACAAAACACTTCGCATTCTGCGGCCGTTTTCCACCATCGGCTGTGGGGTGATCTCCGCCTCCGACTTGCACACCACGTCCCCGTCCTGGACTTTCTCAAGAATTTCCGTCCGTACCGGCAATTCGGATTCGTCGAGTTCACGACCTTCGTAATCCATCGCAAGGCCCTCTTCACGATTGCTCTTTAGAAGCAGTTTTCCGTACCGTGCCCCGGAAACCTGCATCTGCGCCCTCAGAATCTGTTTGAGAAGCTCGCGGGTATCTTCCACCGTTTCCATCATGGCGCTGAGCTGGTGAAGAGTATTCAACCGTATGCGGTCGATCTCGGAACTCATTGAGAAAGCGGTGGAGCGACTGGATCTTTTTCTCTCCGCCTTTCGAGATGCCGATTCTTCCGAGTCGATGAATTCCGGAGAGACTCTTGATTTGATTTGCTCCAATTCGAATTCCGCACCACATTTGTGAAAGAGGGAATATGCCCTGTTGTACTGGTCCCGCGCTTTGCCGAGTTGCGCATTCTGGGAAAGAAAATCGCCGTAGTCGCGATACGACCGCGCCTCTTCGTATCGCATACCCTTGTTGTGGTGCTCGGTAATGGATTTGAGGAATAGTCTTTCGGCTTTGCGATATTTTCTTTTTTGGGCGTACTTCCACGCTTTCAGGCGAGCGTATGCTCCGCGATAGGCCGGGTATGTCTGCGTTGCCACCCTGATTCGGAGGAGATCGGTGGGACGTCGAAGAACGCGGGACGGTTTTTGGCCGGACCGACGCTGCGCAATTTCAAGCTCCGCGGCAAGTATGTGTGCAGGGGTTTCGTATTCCGAATTGAAGGCGTTCCCGGCCATGGAGTCCTGAAGATGCTTCAGGCGGGCTTCAAGAGGGGATAGCCGCCCCATGAGTAGATCGGCCTGGCCAAGGGGCCATCCGGTATGCACGTGTGTCAGAAATGAGGTGTTGCCCCGGAGTTCGGTTTCAATGTACTCTCTGAGCGATCGGTCCTCTTCGCCTTTGGTAAGCAGCAGGATGTAGTACTTTGCCGCGATACTTGAGATGTAGGTGTGCTGTTCGTTGGTGTTTCGACACAGTTCCAGCAACCCGTCAATTTCCTCCAGAGCTCTGTTCAGTTCACCCCGCATAAGATAAATTTTCCAGAGGTGTTCTCGTAACAATGCCTGATTTGTCTGGTCTCCTACGCTTTCGTAATCGATCGCGCTTTTCGCAAACCACTCAATTGACTTGTCCCAGTCCGCGCTGAAGTAGTGCAGGATTCCGATGACAAATTCGCCGAATGCCCGCGCGTCGGTCCGTTTGCACGATGCTGCAATTTGTATAGCCGCACGTACGTACCGGAAACTCCTTCTCTTTTGCAGACACTGGTATGCGGGCACGCTGTGGAAATTGTAAGTATCGGATTTTTCCCGGCAGGCTGCCAGACGATGAGCCACGCGAAGGGATTTTACATGGGCAAGAAATCCTCTTAGCATGTGGTGGAAATAGAGCGAGTAGCCGACATGGTTGAGAACTCGTACTTTCAGAAGTGAGTTTTCATCGGTCCGGTTGGATGTGATCAGGCCGGGTAAAAGTTTCGCACCAATTTTCGTGACGAGGCTCTTGGCGATCTCAGATATGATTTGAATAGTGATGCTGAATGTCTTCTTCGGAATTCGCACATTCAGAGCAGTCAATGCGGTACTCAAGGTCTCAATCGCGGAATTGAAGTTCCCCATATTGTGGAGAATGACCCCAATTTTGAATCTAATTAAAGCCGCGGAGTAGCCCTGTTTTGCCTCAGTCTTGGTGGAGAGCGTCTCGAAAACCTTCAGTGCCTGCTCGTTCCTTCCGAGAAGCATAAGCAGATCGCCAAGTCGCTCCTGAACATCGGTTATGGCCCGGTATGAGTCCGGGTATTCACTCGTCCCTGCCTGAAGCAGCAATAGCGCCCGGTTGTAAAAGTGAATCGCAGTTTCGAGCGCAATGGATTCCGCGGCGTGAGCCGCCGCAAGGCGACAGGCCTCAATCGCCTTTCGCGCATCCGATCCCTTCAGCGAACTCTGCGCGGCATTGTACAGATACTGTTTTCGATCTTTCGCCAGTTCCAGAAAACGGTCGGTCAGTTTGTTGTACAATCTGCCCCGTTCTTCCGCTTCGAGCGCGCACGATACGGATTCCTGTACCCGGTCATGGGTGAAGCTGTATCCACCGCGCAAATGCCCGCGCAAGAAACCTTTCTTCTCGAGAGAATCAGCAACTCTGCGCGCATCCTCGACATCCAGTCCGACGATGGACCCGGCCGTTGTTGGGGTGTGTACGCCTTCGATCAAACTCGCCACCGTCAGGTAGTCGCGCTCGGACCGGCTGAGTTCCTCCAGGTGCAGGAGTACGATTGAGGCCGGATCGAACTTTGCCGGAAGAGCATCCTCCTTGGGGCCTGTATAGTGCCAGTGGTTTCCTTCTCTGCGTAGGTGTTCGCTTGCTACCAGCCATCGGCACGCTTCGTCCAGAAACAATGGCCGTCCGTCAATTCTTTCGGACAGAGACTCCGTCAGGCTGTCCAGTCCGCGTACGACACCAAATTTTTTCCGAATGTAGAGTTCGACATCGTTCCTGGTGAATGCCCCCAGACGTATGTGCTGGTTGGGGTTATAATCGTTGAGATCCATTCCATGCACAAAGGTGTCCGTGCCGCCGTCTCCGGTTCTATACGTAACCAGGTGGAGGCACGGGAAGTCTGTTTCCCACAGGTTCCGGATTATGTCAAAGGATGATTTATCTATCCATTGTATGTCGTCTATGGCAAGCACCAGAGGATGAACTGCTACCAGGACATGCATCATTCTGCGTAAAACATGGTCGGTTCGCTCTCGTTCCTGACTCTCTTCTACTTCGTCGAGTGGAATGACGGTCTCAAAGAATTCGCTCATTTCCGGTATCGATCGACAGATTACCCCGGAATCGTCGGCAAGCTGCTCCTCAATTTGCAGCCTGACCTCCTTCGCCGCAACCGGATCTCTGACCAATCCATTAAGGATCTCCAGCACAAAATCGCGAATGACCGAAAAAGGCTGGTGGGGAGTGAATCGGTGGCACTTAACGTTTCTGAACTGGACGCCGGCGCTTATTGCTCGCCTCCTGAGTTCGATCAGAATTTCGCTTTTGCCGATACCCGAAGGGCCTGAGACCACCGTGAGGTACCGATTGTTTCTGTTTTTTGCCTGGGCGAGTCCTTCAACCAGTGCATCTACCGTATCCTCGTGCGCAACAAAGGTCCGGTTTCGGTT
This sequence comes from uncultured Fibrobacterota bacterium, assembly GCA_964513105.1. Lineage (GTDB taxonomy): Bacteria > Fibrobacterota > Chitinivibrionia > Chitinivibrionales > CAYFVL01 > CAYFVL01. The sequence goes on along the minus strand of CAZEMW010000177.1, from coordinate 2,579 downwards.
TGCGGCCAGAAGTGCGTCACGTCTTCCCGGCTCAAATAGTTCATCATGTGCTCCGGGGTCCTGCAAAGAGTGAGACAGGTCGTACATGAACCCGGCCGCCGTTTGATAGCGATCATCCGGATCGGCCCTGAGGGATTTCAGTACCACTCCGTTCAGTGTTGCGGGGATACCCCGTAGTGGTTCCACCTCGCGCTTCAGAATGGAATCGAACAGGGCAAGGATGTCCTCCTGCTCCTCTGAATACGGCAGTTTTCCCGCAATCAGCCGATACAGCACCAGTGCAGTACAGAACAGGTCGGATCGCCTGTCGATCTTGAAACGAGTGACACCTGTTTGTTCGGGCGAAAGGTAGGGGGGAGTCCCGCGCATATGTCCTTCGGGCATCCGCACGGCTTCTTCTTCGGTCAGCGCCAGACCAAAGTCAAGAATTTGCACGTGCATTTCGTCGTCGACAAAAATGTTGTGCGGATTGATGTCGCAATGCACAAAGCCCTTGTTGTGCAGGTACTCCAGAGCGTCGAGCACCGGCAAAATGATTCGGATAGCATCTTCGGGAGAAAAGTAGCTTCCCTGGGAAAGGATTGCCGACAGTGTTCGTCCTTTTCGGAACGGATACACAATGCCCGGAAGGCCCTCGTCGGAGACTATCGCAACCGGTCGGGCTATTGCGGAATGCTCGAGCGATGATGCCAGAGCCATCTCCGAGGCGAATCTGACCCGTCGATCCAGCATCTGGGTACCGGAAATGCCCTGGTCGTGCATTCTTTTCAGAAGGAACAGAGCGGTATCCCCACGAGAGCGAATCAGATATATGTCGCTTTCGCTTCCTTCTGAGACTAGATTGAGCTTTTCGTACTCCACTCGGCTCCTCTTCTTGCCGATCGGGATCGGGAAACTTCCAGGTGCGTGCATACGCCATATGCGCTCACCACACCGTTGTTTTTGAGGGCGCGTAGGTTACTCTCAAGGTCCATGGCCCTTCATGAGGGGGCAACTAAACACTATATCATCGAATGCGGTTTTCTTCAAGTCCGATTCGTTGTCCCGAGAGGAGGAAATGCGGCCGGTGCACGGCAACAGAGATTGAGCTTTGGCGTACCGGTCTGGAAGTACCGATGAATCTGAACTGAACCCGCGCGTTTTGCCGGTTCCAATTCAGATTCGTTTCCCAAGTGTCGCAGGCACAAAACGACCCAGCTTCACGTTCTTCGCGCTTATCAGCCGATGGGCAAGCCTTTTTACTTCGTCTGCTTTCCCGCGGAGGAGTATCACCTCTATGCAGTTGTCGTGATCAAGATGGGCGTGCATTGTGGAAATTATGGTGTCGTGATGCTCGTGCTGTTCTTTTGTAAGATACTCTGAGAGTCCTCGTTTGTGGTGATCATACACCAGGACGACCGTTGCGGCCGTTTCCTCCGAGAGGGAATCCCACTCGGTCTCAACCAAACTGCTTCGTATGAGATCTCGAATTGCTTCAGAACGAGTCCCGTATCCCCGCCGTTCTATATCCTGGTCAAAGCGGTTGAGCAGAGATTCGGAAAGAGAGACGCCGAAACGTATCGTTTCTTCCATATTAGGTAGACTCCATTCCTTCGTAAGAATAAAGGCATTGCACAGGCCTTTTGGCCGGGTATTGCCGAAGTTGTGCCTTTTTTGTGCACTGTCGGCGAGCTGGGGCAGAGAAACGAAATAATAACCTGTTCCCGGGCCGGATGGGGCCCAACATGAAATGTGCTCTGCTTCATCCGCACCAATCACTAAAAATAGCATTCCCCAGTCCTGAATGGGGTTGGCTTGATACCTTGCTGAAGAGCCCGGAAAACGACCATTTGCCCGTACTGGGCAAGTCCTGTTGGCTTGATTTATATTGCGCAGCACAAACAGAGTCGTTCTCAATACTTGTATCTTTGATTTCCTTATCCGAGCATTCCACGTACAACCCGGCATTCCGCGGTTCGATCAGTCGGCTCGACAGGGATTTCTCGTCATTTCCATTCGGGAGTAATTATGCCCCACAAGGTCTATGCCTTTCATACTGTGCTAGTACCCTTTTTTCTGTTTTTTATAGTCTCGGCCGTCTCCGGTGAGCCGGCGACACAGATTGCGGTTCTGCCGCTGAGTCGTTCCGTGGAATTCGAAAGCTCTGTTCCACGGATGGTCCGTCATCGAATAGCAATAAGACTTGCTGAAAGTGTACAAATCGTACAAGCAAACGCACAGGATATTGAGAACGCCGTCGGAGCACCGTGGCATCCTTCTTACCAGCTTTCCCCCGGCACGGTCGCTTCCGTGGCGCGAAATCTTGGAACATCTGCCGCGGTGTACGGCTCCGTTTTCAGAAGTGGCTCGGACGTGCGCATTACGGTTCGTCTGGTAGAGGGTACCACAGGCGAGTCTGTGATTGAGATCGCTCGAAAATCCTCCCCCGACTCTGCGTCTATTCTTGCGGCGGTCGATTTTATCGGCGAGGTACTTCGGGGAAGGATCGGTTCCATTTCACCGATTGTCCCGCCCGCTCCGGCTTTGTCGGTTATAACCGTGGCCGGCATTCCTGAAGGAGCCCGGCTGAGTATCGATGG
>CAZEMW010000176.1:0-7113 GCA_964513105.1 uncultured Fibrobacterota bacterium | reverse complement strand
GAGCTTGCCGAAGTGAGTCCCGATCATTAATCGGGAAAATGCCGAGGTATCCGGCTCCGCCGGCTCAGGATATACGTAAAACAACTCGGAACTAAATGGAGTTCACAAATAATATGGATTGGATCCCGGAAACATTGTATCTGAAGCGGTTTGTTATGGCAATGGTGCTGGGGGCCCTTGTCGGGATAGAGCGAGAGTTCTCCGGTAAACCCGCGGGCCTTCGAACCCAGATGCTGGTGAGCGGCTCCGCCGCACTTTTCATGATGCTCGGATTCTCTATTCTCGAAGCCTACGCCGTTGATATCGGAGACGGTGTACGCATGGATCCGTCCCGAATCATTCAGGCAATTGTAGCCGGGGTTAGCTTCCTTGGTGCGGGAACCATTTTTCGGAGCGGACGGGGGAGTCGGGTGGAAGGGCTTACCACTGCAGCGTCAATCCTTATGTCCGCCGGAGTCGGCATTTCCTGCGGATTGGGGAAGGTAGGTCTGGCGGCGGCAGTTTCAGTCATGGTCCTTCTTGCTCTCCGAGGGCTGGCGGTGGTAGAGTACTTCATGAGCATGAAACCGAAACGGAATGGAAGCAAAAACCCATAATCGCCTTTGCGCCGAGGCTCACCTGGCAGGATACAGATAACTCACCATATTTGACCTGAGGAACCACACATGAGCCGAGAGGTATGGGAACACCGGTATTCAACACCGCCCCGACGCATCCCCGTGTATGACGGATGGCTCAACGAATGGGTAGCTCGTTTTTCCGGACGAGGCGTTGCGCGCATTCTCGACCTCGGCTGCGGCCGCGGGACTGATGCGGTATTTCTTACCCGGCACGGGTTTACGGTTGTATATAGCGACTTTGTTTTCAATGCTACGGATTTCGTAAATGAAAATCTCAATTTACATCGTGGAATCCTTGTCGACCACTCCGCCCCCCTGCCGTTTCACAACGCTTCGTTCGATGCGGCTGTCGGAAACCTGTCGCTGCACTACTTTGCCGACGATTCGTTGCGTCGTATACTCGCTGAGATCGCCCGAGTGCTTCGCCCAACCGGCATGATCCTTTCCCGGTTCAATTCCGTGCGCGACTCCAACTACGGAGCCCGGCCGGACAGTCATACGGTGTCGGGTACGGTCGAAGGTGTTACAAAACAGTTCTTCACCCGTGAACGTGTTGAACAGATTTTCGAGAAAAGCTGGAAGACAGAATCGATCCGCGAGTACGGCACGGAGTGTTTCGGTCCGCGAAAAGAGGTCATTGAGGTATCGGCGATTCTCGCCTGAACCTGATTTGAGCGATTCTGAGCGAGGTAAGCGCGCGAGCCGGCTTTCGGACCTGAATCAAACGCTCTTTCGAATTGCCTTCTCCACTTCCCCTCGCCCTGCGCTGCACTACGGGCCTTGGCACTTATCCGGGCAACCGCTTCAAAGGCGAAGTAATACTGCCACGAAGGAGAGTCTGAACCGCAGACCTTTTATTATTTTTGACTTCCGGCTTCCGGTAATCCGACGACCAAAGCTCCGACGGTAGTCTCCGCGTGCCGCCGACCAGGATGTCGAAGGCGTCCCCCCTTGAATCGAAAGTAGTATTACCTGGAAAGATGTCGATGACCCTCTCCGAAAAAACTGTTCACTTTATTCTTCAGCGGCGGCTCGCCGTTTCCCTGGTGGTTATCGCTTCGGTTGCCTTTTTCGGCTACTTTCTCACGAAGCTAAGAATCGACAACGACACGATGAAATCGGTGCCGAATTCACTCGAAGAAAAGGTGGATTACGAGCGGATTCAAGAGGTTTTTTCGGTACCGTTTACCGTTCTTTTCATCGCCGAGTTCGAAGATCGGACGCTTAGAACCAAAATTGATTCCATCGCCTCCTGGGCCCGGGAATTTGATGCAATAGAGGTTCGAGGAGAAAAGGGGGTGATCGGGAGTGCCCATATAGGAGCCTTACAAGTCCCGCGCGCCGGTGGATTTTTCGGCCTGTCGTCGGGGCCGGTGATCGCTCCCGACGACACTTCGACGCAGTCATTACGGGAGAGCATTGCCGAAAACCGTGAGTTCACCAACATTTTTATCAGCGACGACGAGAAGGCGCTGGGTATTGTGCTGGGACTCAGCCCCCGGGCGTACCGTCCCGGGGTCCTCGATGAGGTCACTCGTCTGGTCGACCGCATCGACAACTATCCCTCGGTGCGAGCCGCGGTAGCCGGGGCTGCAACACACTCCTATTTTATCGACAAGGCAATGCGTTCCGATTTTCGCATCCTTCTTCCCCTGTGCATATTCGTTGCCGCATTTCTCCTGTATCTGGTTTTCCGACGAGTTCTGCACGTTGTGGCGGTTCTTCTGATCATTGCCCTTGCCCTGGTCTGGACGTTCGGCATCATGGGTCTTTTGGGTATACCATTATCGGTCGTAAGTTCGGTGATCCCGGTAATCCTTTTCCCAATAGGTGTTGCGGATTCCATACACGTCATCCGCACATACTCCGATTTCCGCTACCGAGAAAAAAAGGGCCTCTCTCAAAGCCTTTCGCTGACCTACCGGGAGCTGCTCCGACCAATTGTGCTGACCTCCCTTACCACCTTTGTCGGATTTGGCTCATTTGTGTTTTCCAGCATTTCATGGACACGGCATTTCGGTCTTTTTACCGGTATCGGCGTCATTCTGTCACTCTTCTTCACCATACTTCTGTTGCCGATTTTTCTTTCGTTCGAATCAAAAAAGCACCGTATGAAAGCCGGTGGTTCCCCCGATACTGCATCACAGGGATCCCCCTCCTGGTACCGAATACTCGTATTTGATTCTCCTTTGTGGATCGGACTGGTTATAGTTATTGCCGGTGTCGGGATATTCGGAGCCACCGGCGTGAGGGTGGAAAGCAATCCCCTTGCGATGTTCGCTCAGGACAGTCCGGTGCGTGAATCCGACCGGCTGATTGAACAATACTTCGGAGGTACCCGGTTTTTCTCAGTCATGCTCCGCCGCACCGAGGGCGATCTTACCAAGGCCGAAGCATGGAACGATGTGGCCGATATCGCCGAGTACATCGAATCGCGCGAGCGGGTCGGGCATGTCGCCTCGCTTCTTCCTCTCATAAACAGAACAAGTGTTTTGCTCAGCAGTAAACCGGTGTCGGACGCAGGTGTTTCGGTCCTGGTTGGGAGCGGGACCCTGTTTGGGAAGAAATTCAGAGGACTTGTCGACAGTTGGGTTGCGCAGGACCGCAAAACGACCAAACTGACGGTGCGATGTGAAAATGTCGAAGGATACAAATACACTCAGCTTGCCGACGAGATCGAGAAGTACGTTGCCGAGAACCATCCCGAGTGGGAATCCATGGCGGCCGGCCCGGCACTACTGATCGATTCAATGATATCACTGCTGGTCGGAACGCAGATTTCAACACTTCTCATAACATTCATTACCGTTTTCCTTTTCTTATCGCTGCTATTCCGGTCGGCACGAATCGGATTGTTCGCGATAATTCCGATAATCCTTTCGACCGGATTTGTCTACGCGCTCATGGGGGCGGTAGGTGTTTCAATAAATACCGTGACGGTGTTTATCGTGAATACCTGCATTGGGATTGGAATTGATTACTCGATTCATTTCGTGTCGGGGTATTCATATATCCGTGATCGGTTTTCCGACAACGACGGCGCCTTGCTGGATACGGTTCGGAGCAAAGGGGCGGTAATACTGTTCAACACCCTTGTGGTAGGAGTCGGATTTCTGGTTCTGGTGATCTCCAGTTTCCCCCCAATTCGCCACTTCGGGTTCTTTGTTTTTGTCTCAATGTTGACGAGCGCCGTTTTTTCGCTTATCTTTTTGCCTCTGCTTTTTCGGTTTTCACCTGTTCGGGGAGTGTCGAAATAGTCGGTTTTCTCCCGTAATCCACCTTGGTTGGAGGGTCTATACGTGTTTGATATCCAGGAAATCATGCGAAATGTTCCACACCGGTATCCCTTTCTGCTCATCGATCGAGTGCTCGAATTCACCAAAAACGAGTCGGTAACCGTACTTAAAAACATCACAATGAATGAAGCCCAGTTTCAGGGCCATTTCCCCAATCGCCCGGTGTTTCCCGGCGTGTATTTAATTGAAAATATGGCTCAAGCGGCATGCTTTCTGCTGGCTAAATCAGCCGGTGGTGTCGATGAAAACAGGGTCTATTACCTCGGTCGCGTGAATAAAATCGCCTTTCGTAAGCCGGTCGTACCCGGGGATCAGTTGATCACCGTGGTGAGGGTGGAGAAGCTTATCGGCGCCAATGCTCTGGTGAGTGCCGAGACAAAAGTAGACGGTGTTACGGTCGCAAAGGGAGACCTTATGTTTGCCGCCGCGCCGGCCGAATAACCGGGAAAGCGCTGTCGAATTCAGGATTTCCGTCACGATCGCAGGTGTGCGTTTCAAAGAAAATCGGTGCACCTGAGCGATTATGGTTTGCCGACTATTATATATAATAGATAGTTTTTGGTTTTTCCGAGTACTGGGCATTAGTTTATGACCGACAAAGAGAAGAGAGTTGTCGTTACCGGGTTAGGTATAGTTTCTCCCATTGGCGTAGGAGTGGAAACCTTCTGGAACGCGGCGCTAAGAGGCACGAACGGTGTCCGACCGCTTACGTCGATCGACATTACCGATTACAAAACAAAGACCGGCGGTGAAGTCCTTAATTTCAACGCCTCCGAGTATATGAGCGAGGAAGCTGCGGCTTCCATGGGCCGATCGAGTCGGTTTGCGGTCGCGGCGACCAAAATGGCGCTTGAGGATTCAGGGCTCGATATTCAGAAAGACCCGTTTCGCGTGGGTGTTAGTGTCGGTACCACAATGGGTGAGCCTCAGATTCTTGAACAGGGAATCACCACGAAATACAACACCGGCGATCCAAATGAAATACCCGCCGACCTGCCTCGTCGGTACCCCTGCGGTGTAATTCCGGCCAATATCTCCCGAACATTCGGCGTGAAAGGTCCCTCGACAATTATCCCGACAGCCTGCGCCGCGGGTAATTACGCAGTAGGCTATGCATACGATATGATTCGACTCGGCCGAATCGACTCGGCGATTGTGGGAGGAAGTGATCCCTTCTCGAGTATCGCTTTCACCGGCTTCAACCGCCTTCTCGCCACTACTCCGGATGTATGCCGTCCATTCGACCGAAACCGAAGCGGTATGGCGGTGAGTGAAGGTGCCGGGATGATGGTTATAGAAAGTTTTGCTTCGGCTCGGGCCCGGGGAGCTGAGATTCATGCCGAAGTTCTGGGATACGGTCTTGCCTGTGACGCGTTCAAAATGACCATCCCTGATCCGAGTGGCAATGGGGGTATTCTGGCAATGAGCAAAGCGCTCGGCAATGCCGGTATCAATCCGGCCGATGTGAACTACATATGCGCCCACGGCACCGGCACGAAAGAGAACGACAAAACAGAGACTCTCATAGCCAAACGAGTTCTAGGAGAACATGCGCAGTCGGTTCCGATGAGTTCTCTGAAATCCATGACCTGACATACCATGGGTGCGGCTTCGGCAATAGAGGCGTGCGCATGCATTCTCATGCTGAAAAACCAGACCATCCTTCCTACAATCAACTATTCAGAGCCCGACCCGGATTGTGATATGGACTGCGTGCCAAATGAACCGCGACAGGCCGCGTTGAGAATCGCGGTATCAAACGCTTATGCATTCGCGGGAAATACGTCGGCGCTGGTTCTCAGTAGGTTTTCAAGTTAGGGACAGATTTTCATGAGCATGGATCGAATTATCATTTCGGATATAGGGGCCGTCTGCTCACTTGGTACAGGCTACTCAATGCTTAAGGAGACCCTCGGCACCACGCCTTATACCGGCACGGTCAAGGAGTACGAGTTTCACACGCTCGAAAACGAAGTGCCTGTATTTCCTGCTCGAGATTTCGACCCGGTCGCTGTGTTGGGCAAGAAAGGACTGCGCACAAAGGACTGGGCCACAAAGCTGATACTTGGTGCCTTGGAGCCTATCAAGCATGTTTTTGAAGAATCTTCCGAAGAGCACCGGCCCGGCCTCTGCCTGGGGACCGCTTTCGGCAGCGTGCAAAGTATCGGCGATTTCCTCTCGGATTCGATAGTCAATGGGGTCAACAAGGTCAATCCAATGGCCTTTGCGAATACTGTAATCAATTCACCCACCGGCAATGCGAACATTCGCTACGGGGTGAAAACGATGAGTACAACGGTATCTACCGGCTTCAACGCAGGATTGGACGCTGTGATAACCTCGTGTGATTACATCCGATCAGGATACCTTCCTTCGATCGTTTCCGGCGGCCTCGAAGAGATAGGCTACTACGAACTGCTGGGCCTTCAAAGGACCGGTGTTCTCTCCCGGTCGGGCAAAATGCTGCCGTTTGGTAGAACCGCCGACGGAATGGTTGTCGGAGAAGGCGCCGGGGTTTTCATGCTCGAGACCGCGGGCAATGCCCACGAGCGGGGAGCCAAACCGCTGGTCGAAATTGCAGGTTACAGTACGGCATTCGCACCTGCCCCGGTCGGGACCGTACCGGGCGGAGAAGCCGTGAAATACACGATGAAAAAGGCGTGTGCCGAGGCAGGCATATCAACCGGAAATGTTGGTCTGGTGGTTGCCGGGGCGAACGGAGTGCCTTCCGGAGATGCGGTCGAAGCGACCGCGATATCGGATGTATTTGGTGACACACCGGTTGCGGCCTACAAATCCTGGTTAGGCGAATGCTATGGGGCATCGGGGGCCCTGTCGATGGCCTGTGCGATAGCCGATATGACTGAAAACAAGATCACCGGGCAGCCGCACGCCTACGGGCACATTGAGAGCATAAATCTGGTCCTGGAAACGACTAAGGCCAATGTCGAGAATGTCGTAGTGAACTCAATTTCGTGCGACGGACATTGTTCTTCAATTATTTTACGTCGTCTCGACTAAGCTCGCTGAATGAGCAGTCGCTTGGCGCAGCAACAACGTGAGGAGTTTTTGAATGGATACTGCCGAAATCAAGGATATCATACGCGAGCTCATTACCGAAATCGCCGAAGACATGGACGTGGACACAGATAAAATTACCGACAGCGCTCATTTCATAGATGACCTCGGTCTTGATT
>CAZEMW010000175.1:0-7123 GCA_964513105.1 uncultured Fibrobacterota bacterium | reverse complement strand
CTTACGACATCGGAATTAATGGTCGAGCTAACCTATCGACTGGCGCGACACATCGAGAACCCTCTGGTAATAGTGACTCCCGTCGACAAACCTGAGATTATGGTTACCGTTCTCGGGCAGGTTACCAATCCCGGGCCGGTTATCACCTATCTGGGCGCCTCCGTGCAGGAAGTTATTCAACTCGCGGGCGGTCCATCCGAATGGGCGGATATTGAGAAAGTGAAAATCCAACATGCCGGACAATCCGATTCAGAGGCGGAGTATTTCAATCTGCGCGAATTCATGAAAAAAGGATCTCTCGACGAGATGCCGACGCTTGGCCCGGATGATGTCGTCGTCCTGCTTTCCGAGGAGCGTAACAGGAAGGTAAAGGTAATCGGAGCAGTCCACAAACCAGGTTTTTTCGATCTTGAAGAAAAAGTAAACGTCTTTGAACTGATCTATCTGGCAGGTGGGCCAACTGAAAAAGCGGATCTTTCCCGGGTACGACGTTTTTTTAAGAACGAAGAGAAAACAGTGGAGGAAGTGATCGATATCCAGAAATTTCTGGATGACGGTAACATGGACAAAATCCCTACCGTCCATGAGGGCGAAGTCATTATTGTGTACTCTCGATGGTTTGACTGGACCAAATTGCTGGCGATTATGAACAATGTCCTGCTCTTTATCGTGACTATCCAGAGCATTCGTGGAGCGATCAACTAGTGGAAGACGCAACCAACAATACGACCCGGCAATTTGAGCACGGGGCCAAGATACGAGAATATCTAAATGTTGTATTGAGACGAAAGTGGATAATCCTGATTCTCATTGCATCAGTTCTTTCATCCACCATCTTCTATGTCCAAAGACTGCCCGACGTATATGAATCGTTCTCCGTTCTTGTCGTTGAAGAACCGACGGCGGTCTTGAGCCAGACTTTTGGGTATCGGACTACCGGACGATCTCTCAGCTTTTACGAGGGCATCATAAACAGCAGAACATTTATAGAAACTCTTATCGACAGTATCGGCATTGAGCTGTTCGAGGCGGCATTGCCGAAACTGTCGCGTGAGGGTATCGAAGAGTATGTGCGGTCAAATCTGCACTTGCGAAAAACCAGTTACACTTCTTTTTTGCAGATGACTGCCAGGGCACCCACGCGGGAACTTGCCTATTTCGTCGCGACTACCTCAACGGAGCACTTTCAAAGAAGATGTCGTGAGGTTGAGAGCGAGGAATCGCGCCGCACCATGGTCGAAATCGACAAACAGCTTGACATGACGCGCGCAAAGCTGGAGGCTGCGGAGCGCGAATACCGAACGTTCAGAGAGAAAGCAGGTGATCTGCTTGAAGGAACGCCTACTGAGCTTAAGACCCTTCAAGAAGCCTATGCGCAGGATCTCGCCCAACTGGGTCTCAAAGAGGCCGATCTGACGGCCGAGAAAGCGCAACTGCGAAAGCTGGAATCTCATGTCGCACCAAACCTGGATAAACGTTCGCCGGAAGTCCTCCGTCTCAGACGCAAACTCAACGAGTTGGAAAAGGAACGCCTCCGACTCGAGAATCTAGGTATCAGATTTTCGGGTATCTCCACCATTGATCGTCAGATAAGTGAAATCGAAAAAGAGCTTCTTCGCCACAAAAAATCCGCCGGTGCCCAAATGGCCGATCCCGGCGAGGTTCGTCAATGGCAGGAGCTGCGAAAATCGGTAGTCACGAAAGAGCAGGAACTTGCCCTGTTCAGGCGTCGACTCGATTCCTACAAAAAAGCAATCTCCGAATACAAGAGCGACAATCCGGATATGCTCTCCCAGTCGCTTGAAATGCTTCGATTGAAGCGTTCCAAAGAAGTTTTCGAAAACATCTATGAAGTCCTGCTCAAACGGGCGGAAGAGGAACGACTGAGAAGTGCTGCAAGCGGTGCCGGCATAAAAGTTGTTGATATCGCCCAAGTGCCACAGAAACCGATTTCAAAGAATGAAACACGGTATTACATATTCGGCATACTCCTGGGACTCGGGCTGGGATTGGGAGCCGCGTTTCTGACCGAACTGAATGATACGTCGATAAAATCCACCGAAGATATTGAGAATGCGACCGGAATGCCGGTACTGGGCACAATTCCCCATATTTCGCACAGCAAAAAGAATGCTATGACTATTCGCCGCAATGCGAACGATTCACAAAAGAAGTCGGTAAAAACCCAGTATCCGAGACAACTTCAGAATTTCTCCGGTGACGATTCCATTTCCTCCGAAGCATACCGTTCACTTCGGACCAACTTAACATTTGTGAGCCCGGACGATCCTGTCCGATGCGTCGCGTTTACCTCCGCAGGACCCGGTGAAGGAAAATCGCTGACCGTGGCCAACCTGGCAATGGCATACGCTCAGATGGGACGTAAAACACTTTTGGTCGAAGCCGACATCAGGCGACCGGTAGTCCACCACCTCTTCGGCGTTTCCCGCGAACCGGGATTGTCGGACCTGTTCACCGAAGAGTCACCCAATTACGAAAAAACTATTCGGCCCTCCTCCTGGGACAACCTGTTCATCGTATCGGCGGGAATGTTCTCTCCCAACCCGGCCGAGCTCATTGGTTCCCAGAAAATGGGACATCACATAGAGTACTTTCGATCGAATTTCGATATGGTGCTTTTCGATACCCCTCCGGTTCTGGCGGTCACCGATGCAGCACTTCTCGGCAACAAAACCGATGGGGTGGTACTGGTTGTCCGCTCGAACCATACCGCGCGTGAACCGATACGCAGAGCCACCGCCGCTCTCAGGAACGTGGGAATCAAGACACTTGGGACCGTTCTCAACGATATCGATCTGAATCATGGTCATTCGGCATACGGATACTATAAGTATTACTACCACTATTACAAGACGAAACACGATTGAGTGAACGCGCTTTTTCAGAACATCGACACCGGCAAGGAGCCTGGAACACCACGCCCCTCCGCGGTCATAATCTATTTCAACGTGCGCTTCTGAATCATATTTCGCTAAAGCGTCGCGGGGTAACCCGTTTGTCGCGAAACCTTCGGCTAAACGATTTTGTTCTCGATCTGGGTTGCGGGACCGGTGCGTACGGACAATGGATTCAATCAATGAAACCGCTCCGTTTGATCTCCGTCGACTGGGCGGTTTCCGCTCTTGTTTCGGCACGCGAGAAGGGCGATTCCGCGGGACTTTACGTCTGTGCCGATATCGAAAGGCTCCCGTTCAAGCCGGCAGTATTTCATGGGTTCTATACCATCGATACTCTCGGACACACGCACAATTCCGACAGAGTATTGGATGAATGCGCTCGAGTTTTGAAAAACGACGGTCGTTTTTTCGTTCATAGTGAATGCTCGGATTACCGGGATCGCCGGCCCGACCGAGAACTGATCCATTTGCTCGGAAGCGATCTACTCGCAGAGCGGGACGGCCATATCGGATTGCGAAAATCATTCGATCTCCTTTCCGCACTCAAAAGCCGATTTGCCCTGGAAGAGGCATTCTCGCCGGCGGGACTTCTGGGTTGGCTTATCGGATATCCCGAGAAATATCGCCACGCCTTTCGAGCGGCAGGGCGACCAGTGCCATATGCAGTAACCAGTGCTTTCGCCGCAATCAAACGCACTCCCGGGGCCGGTGTTCTTCTTCGCCTGGTGAATGCCTGGACAAACAAGCTGGAACTCCTCTTGGGCATCACGGGCGGGGGATCCTTTTTTGCGACTGGAAGAAAGCTGAACCGACCAGAGGAAAAACCGCTGTGATTGTCGACGTCATCATACCGACCTATCGGCGCCCAAAGCGCTGTCGTCGTGCCGCTGAGTCAGTACTGGCAGCTGCTCCCGGCATCTCGGTTATTGTGGTTGAACAGAGCTCAAATCCGGTCACCGTTCCTTTCGAGCATCCACGTGTGACGACAATCCGCCTGCAAAAGCCCGGGCTGCCGAATGCCCGGAATGTCGGTATCCGCAAGAGCTCAGCCGACATACTGCTTTTCATGGACGACGATGCCGAGATGCAGCCCGGCTGCGTTGATGAACACCTCCGACGGCATCTGTCGGACGGCAGAATCGGCATTGTCGCCGGCAGGATTCGGCAAACGGGAAATACGAAATGGGCGAATACTTCCACGGTAGCGCACATCGATATGAAATCCGGCAATACCACGGGAAACTTCGATCTTGATTTCGACGGACCAGTTGCCTATGCGACCGGTGGGCATTTCTCCGTCAAACGTTGCGTGCTCGGACAATCCGGCATGTTCGACCGCCGATTCCGTGGCTCGGCACTATTCGAAGACGTTGATTTTTCCCTTCGGGTGCGTCGATACGGGTTTGCAATCACATATGCGCCTCAAGCGGTGGTGACCCACTCTTCCGGAGACGAGGGTGGATGCAGCACGGGGAGCAAGATTACACGGCTACTTGACAGGATTCACAACCACGCGCTCTTCTATGCGAGGCATGTTCACTCAGTCCCCGGGCGAGAATTTCTTTTGGAGATGCGGAATGTAGCGGAGTTTGCGTCACGTACCGACACGGGCGGACACAACCCCCTTGTATTCTCTCAATGTTTTTTTTCTCTTGTGTCGGGATTCAGTCGGGGGGTCATCACTCGACGTCCGAAATATCAAGAGAGTAAAAGCCGATGTGTTTGGAAAGACCTCAGACAGGCGGACCTCTGATGAAAATCTGCTTTATCAGCTCCACGGCCGCACGCTGCGGCATCGCACAGTACACCCGCAATCTCGCAAAAGCCCTGAGCCACTACGCACAGGTACGAGTTATCGATGCAAGTGAGACGGCCTCGTCCCCCCATTTGATCCGACAAACCGACGAGTTCGACATTGTGCATATTCAGTACGAGACATCACACTTCTTCTCCGGTACCTCGGACAGATACGAAAAAATCTGCCGAACCATTCGAAAGCCGATCATCGTGACGCTGCATGAAATCTATCGAACACCGCCGGATGTGTTTCCCAGAGAGCAAATTACCGGACTTACCCGTCCGTTGCGATTATTTCGGTACGATTTACGTCATCCATACCAGACGGCATTCCGACGACACGTAAAAAGGGACTTTTTTGCAGACTGCATCCATGTACACTATCCGTATCAGACTGGAATACTCCGCAGACTCTGCCCGACCGCAACCGAGGTCTATGAGCTCCCCCATTTCGTTCCCAACATGCAGGCTGAGAAACACACAAAACTCCACCGCCGTACGGAACCTACGATACGACTCGGAGCCGGAGGATTCATTGGTTCCGGGTATGATTTTCCAGTACTAATACAAACGCTCGAGCGTCTCACTTTTCCCTGGTATTTCACCTGGATCGGCGGCCCACGTACCACCGACGGTGAAAACCTGCTCAACGCACTACGATCCCAGATTGACACACGCAATTTGAGTGACAGATTCAGAATAACCGGATGGGTTTCGGAGGACAATCTTGTACATAGTCTGAATGAACTCGATTTCTATCTTGCGTTCCATCGCTCCAAAAGTACTTCGGGCAGCATTTGCACGGCACTTGGCGCTCACCTGCCGATCCTTGCGACCTCCTCCGAACTGGTTTCCGATATCAAACGGGATTCCGAGGCTCTGACCGACGCCGCCTCAGATTCGGGAGAACTCTCGCAACGATTGCACGATCTGGTTTGCAATCGCTCTGAAGCAGAGAGACTTCGATGCAATGCCGCCGAATATGCCCATCGACGAAGCCTTCAGAATACGGCACAATTGCTGTATAAGCGCTACCAAGGTCTGCAATTCGGACACCAACAGGCGATCAAGAGATGAGTCTATCCGTTGTGATTCCAACCCACAATCGGCCGGAGGCCCTCCGTCGTTGCATACAGTCTCTACTGCACGCCGCCGGTACCCCAACGCCGTGTCCCATACACGTGATTGACGATGCCTCCCCTCCGAAAGCAGCCGAACGGAACGAATGCTACTGCAAAGCACATGGGATCGACTACTATCGAATCCCGCGTCGAGAAGGTCCTTCCAAAGCCCGAAATACTGGATTGCGCCGTGCGAACGGTGACTGGACGATATTCATCGACGATGATGTGATGGTAACCGGGAACTGGTATTCCGCGCTTCGCGATGCAGTCGAATGCGTCCCGAAAGCCGTCGTCGGCATTGAAGGGGGGGTGGAACCCGAGGGCAACGGTCTCTGGGATCACGAGGTCCAGAATATTCGAGGGGGCCAATACCTCTCCTGCAACATTGCATATCGTCGCGAGGTGCTTCTCCGCATCGGAGGATTCGATGAACGAATGAATCGTCCGTTTCATGAAGATCATGAGTTGGCCGTCCGCATGATGAGACAAGGCGAAATACGCTTTCTGCCGGACATGCGGGTAACCCATTCCTGCCGGAGAATCCAAGGGAGGAGCCTGCTCTGGGCAGCCCCGCTGCGAATCTTTTTTCTCTTACGGGCAGATCGGTATTTTTGGCAGAAGCATCCTGCCGAATACCCGCGTTTCAGATATCACTCAACATTTTACAAAACGTATCGCGGTATTCTTCTCCATCACACCACCACCTGTCTCAAACGAAGAGGTGCGACGTTGCTTCTGCACAATCCGGCGACGGTACCTCTCCTGGTGCTCAGCAGCCTGATTGAACAGATCACCGCCGCAATACTTCTCCCGCATTTTCTATATCTCCGATTTCAAGATACGCCCACTCAGAACGCGGTATGGTTTGCCGCGGCGATACCACCCGATTCCAACGGCGGCGTAGCCCGCAATATGCAGTCGCTGGCTGCCGGATTACGGCTAGTCGAACGACGGGTGGAGATCGTTGCGGCCCCCCCCCGGTTCAGCGGACCACTTTCCTTTAGCCTTTTCCTTGCCGCGCGGTTGCTACGGTCGGCATGCACTCGCCCCCCCGAATGGATAATCGCACGGTCGTCCGACGGATGGTTGTGCGGGATTATGATTCGTCTTTTGCGCTTACCGACTCGGCTCTTATTGCATAATCACGGATGGGAGGAGTGGCCGGCGGAAATGGCTCGAAGGACCTCCGTGCGGTCCGGTCCGCGTCCTCTCACTACCTGGCGTTCACATATCCTCCGTTTTCCCTTGCTTCGCCTTACCGCACTGTACAGCGAAGGTATACTC
>CAZEMW010000174.1:0-7128 GCA_964513105.1 uncultured Fibrobacterota bacterium | reverse complement strand
TTTCGTCGCCAGTTGTACGTGTATTTCCAACCCGATTACTACTTCGTAATCCACCTGGTTCCTCCCTCGGCGTTGCCGGTACGCAAGCACTTCTTACACTGCGTCGAACAGCTACGGATTTTTCTCGCTTAAGATTGTATCAAACCTTCTCGGCTCACGGACTCACGCGCTTTCCTCGCTCAGAATCCCTCAACGTAGGTCAAAATAACCTTTGCCGTCACATTCTTTTCCGGCTCCGGAGGATTCGCTCTACTCGGCCACGACGCGGAAAAGAATATCTCGCGGCCTGAGCTGCTTTTCCCCGAAAGCCAGTGCCCCCTCTTCGCTGTCGAATAATCCTACCCGAACCTTGTGCAAAACCGTTCCACCGCTCTCGGCCTCGAGAATTCGGACCGTCCCAAACGTCTTTTTCAGCTCTATCCGGTACGATTCAGCGTTTTCCGCCGAAGAAAAAGCACCTACTTGAAGTGAATATCGGCTGCGGCCCGAAGGATTTGTTGTCCGGGTTTCTTTCGGAGCCTTCGCTCTTGTTTGGATGCGGTGCTTTTGTGCACGGCGATCCAGCAGGTAAGGCCCATGCTTTTCAAGAAGGGTGCTTAACCGTTCGGCTTCTTCGGTATGTCCCAGCTCAACAGCAGCCGCATATGCGCCTCCCGCAGCGGCTTCGTACCAGGCATCCTCAGGTCGCTTCATAGCCGCTTTGAACGCTTCTACCGCCTGGGAGTACAGGCTGTCTGCAAGCAATGCGATTCCAAGATAATACGACCGTTCAGGATCTGTAAGGGGATTGGTCGTTCCCTCGTGCAGCAGGCTAACCGCCGAATCCGCGTTTCCCGCTCGAACAAGTGCGGAAGCGTATTTGTAGATTCCCTCGGTAAGGAGTTGCGCGGACCGTGAGTAGTGAAACGCCGCACGAGTGTGCGATTTCTCCGCCGTGAGATGATCCCCAAGCAGTAAATGGGCCTGGGCCTGGATGGTGTCGGAAGCGTCCGGATCATCGATCAGTCCTCGGCTCAGTTGCCGGGCGACTTCGGCATCGGTCGACAGCGCCGCGCACAGGAGGCGAACACGCGGTTCGGCAGAGTCCCCGCAGAGACCCTCAATCTCCTTGCGTGCGGCAGAAACCTCACCATCTCGGTAAAAAACCAGGGCCTGTTCAAAATCCGCGAAGAGAGAACTCCAGGTCACAAGCAGTGCCGGGAGCCCCACTCTAAAGAGATTCATTCGTATCAGTGTCCCGTTTCCCCTCGTCTTGTTCCGGCTCTGTCTCATCATTTGTCTTGTCCGGTGAGTTTGTGCCGTTTATTTCATCGTTCTTCGGTTCTTGCATGAAGAGCGCCTGTGGAGGCATTTGCTTCTGAGCCTCTGCTTCGGTGAACTGTGCCCGAAGCTTGGCGTTGTCCTTTTCAAGCGATTTGATTTGGCGTGATTTGCGGGATCCTCTGGCGGTCAGCGAAATGTAGTTGAAAACGGCTACGGTAAGACCGATAAGCAGTCCCAGCAGAAAGGCCCCGGCCACATAGATGTAAATCGGTATGGAAGGGGTTGAGTATACAAAAATAACCCCCGGAGCATCTTTACTGAATTCATCTTGGGAGAATGTAGATATGAGAATCCAGGAAACGGCAAAAGAGAAGAGAAAAAAGAGAGACCATTTCAGAAATTTCATGTTTGCTCCGCAATCAGGGTCATTCCGCTGCTTTCGCGCACTCGCGTTTCAAATATTGTTCCCGTGAGATCCGCTTCGCTTCGAACAAGAACTCTTTTGCAACCGAAGTCCTGTCCCAAAAATTCTCCGAGATTCCGGCCTTTCCGAGCCGTGGCAAGCACCGATACTTGTTCTCCCACCATGGCGCCATACACCGATTTTGTTGTCTCGGTCTGCATCTCAATCAGCCGGGACAATCGATCCTTCTTGACTTCGTCGGCAACCTGATCGGTCATCTCATACGCGGCGGTACCTTCGCGCGACGAAAATGCGAACATGAACGCCGACGTGAAGCGAACCTGCGTAAATAGATCTATTGTATCTTGATAGTCGTCATCCGTTTCACCGGGAAATCCGACCATAACGTCCGTGGTGAGGTCGATTTGGGGCACCTTATGCCGGATTCGCTCTACCAGCCTGAGGTATTCTTCTCGTGAGTACTTGCGGTTCATCCGGGTAAGAATTCGAGTTGACCCCGACTGCACGGGCAGATGCAGATGGCTGCAGAGCTTCGGAAGGTCGGCGAACGCATCGATCAGACGCTCACTCAGATCTTTGGGATGAGAGGTCGTAAAACGAATTCGCTCAAGTCCCGCGATAGAATGGAGCCTTTCCAGAAGCCCGGTGAAATCGACATTGCCGTCCCGGTAGGAGTTCACATTTTGACCGAGCAGCACGATCTCCTTACCCCCTCGCGAGACCACGCTCGCGATTCGACTCACCAACTCCTCAGACGGCACCGAATGCTCACGTCCACGCACGTGGGGCACAATGCAGTAGGAACAGAAATTGTCGCATCCGCGCATGATCGGTATGAAAGTGCTGACCGATACTGATCCCGTGGTTACTTCTTCCGCCCGGCGCTGCGTGTCTTCGAGGTAATGATCAATATCGTGCTGAAGCTCTTCTATTCTTGTAGCACCGATTACCCGATTTACCCCGGGAATCTGTGTTTTGAGCGAGTCTCCCATACGTTCGGCCATGCAACCGACCACCCATAGCGCTTGATCCGGCCGACGCTTCGCTTTGACTCCGGCGTGCTCCGAAATCTTTGCCATCGCACGATCTTCGGCTCGTTTCCGAACACTGCAGGTATTTACGACAATCAGATCGGCTTTTTCGCTGTCCAGGGTTGTCTGATACCCGCGGGCGGCAAGGAGATCCGCAAGCATATCGGAATCGGCAACGTTCATCTGACAGCCGAATGTATCAAAAAAAACTGTCGGCACTTTTAGGAAACCCGTTGGGTTCGAGTGAAAAACGTCGGAATCCCGCTGACTCCGCGTACCCGTAAAAATAGGCAATTGCCGTCGGCTATGGGTAATCCATCGCCTTTGGGCGCGAAGGTCTTCAGTATTCGGGACGATACCCCATCTTCCGAATGAGCTTCCGGGTTTTCCAGGCCATCCCCTCCGAGTTGCCGCGGAGTTCGAGATACTTATTCAGATCCGCGGCCGCACTCTCGAAGCGGTCCAGCTTATAATAGATGAACCCACGATTGTAGTACGCTTTGGCCATTGAAGGTTCGAGTCGGAGTGCTTTCTCGAAGTCGTCGAGTGCGTCGTTGAATCGGCCCATTGACGCCTTTGTGTACCCGCGATTGTAATACGCATCGGCATAATATGGATCGAGATCGATAACCATTGAAAATGCTCGGAGGGCCTTTTGGTTCTTTTTCAGGGCAAGCAGGCTCCGGCCAAGATGGAAAAGGGTGGTGGTATCGTTTGGAGTGAACTCCAGGATAGTTGCAAAATCGTCGATTGCTTTCTTGTGCTTCGATATGGCCGCAAACAGGGACGCCCGACGAAAACGCGTCTCGGTATCGTCGGGCGAGAGTTCCAGAACCCGGGTATATTTCCGAATCGCTTCCCGCTCGTATTCTCCCAGGGCTTCATAGCTCATACCGCTGTGCAGGAAGTACACCGGATTGGTAGGATCGATCACAATGGCCTGTTTGAAATCTTCGATCGCTTTCAGGTGTTCACCGGTTTGAGCCAGCACTTTTCCGCGCATAAAGAGCGCATCGGCGTAGTTTGGGTTGATATCGATTGCCGCACTGAAATCCTCGACCGCCTTCTTGTGCATTCCCAGTTCCGCATAGAGTGAACCCCGTGTTCCATATGCGGGGGCCTCAAGGGGATTCTTTTCGACAACCATTGTCAAATCCCCGATTGCGGCTTCTTTGCGGCCACGCATCAGGTTGGCCTCCGCACGCAAGCGATATGCACGACTGAGAGCCTCATTCCGCTTGATCGCCTGTGTGAAATCCTGTATCGCTTCGTCTGGACGGCTCTGTTGAAGGTGAAGGTGTCCGCGCCAGAGAAGAGGGTACGCAAATGATGAATCCTGTTCACCCGCTCGCGTCAGTCGTGCATCACCGGCTTTGGGATACGGCTCCAAAGTGGAAAACCCGAGCCGCAGCCCCGAATCGCAGAGTTGCAATGCTTTCAGACGCCGAATTGTGGCTTCCACGGTGTCGGAATCCGCCAGCCCCTTCTCCAGATCGGATATACGCTCGAGCTCTCTCAACGTGAGCTCGTACAGCAGTGCAAGATTCTGTCGAAGTGGAATCGAAGAAGCTGCTTCACGTATTCTGCTTCGAAGTTCGGAAAGAGAAAGGGTGTACCGCAAAGCAATCCGAACACCCGAGCCCGTACTCAGCTCCGAAGGTTCCGAGAGCACCACACTCCCATTCGGAATAAACCCAAGTGCCGCCCGGATCTCTTGGGGAGACAAAGAATACGCGAGCACAAGGGAATCCGACTCCAAATGGTCCGAAAGCCCAACGAGTGCGCTTTCACGCCCACGAAGCAGGGCAAACGGATTCTTGTCGCCTTCGCCGGGCACCAACGATGTTGCCCCTTCGGAAACAACGGTAATGCTGTGGCCGTCCGGCGAGACCATCAGGTCGGCTTCTCGGGCGGAGAGGGGGAGGGTGAATGCGGTGATCGGCAGGAGTGCGATGTACAACAAAACTCTGATCATATACGAAATCAGGCTCTTTATGGTGAGTGGCTCCGATTCGGAACATGCCGAAAGGTTCCGGGGTGCTGCACTATGGACATCTAAACAGACTTTCTGAATAGATTATGCCCTTTACGGAGCCTCTTTGTCGAACTTCGGAGTGCAAGTAAGTCACGGTGGAAACGGCGAAAACCACCGAAGCTGACGGAAGCAACAAAATGGGGGGAGACTGGAGTTCACCGCCGTTTGAGCTGTGTACCTGGTGTCCTTAGTTGGAGTTCACGACCACTCCACTTTCCTGTACCACAATGCTTCGGGTATGCACCGTGCCGGATCTGGTAACTGCTTTCTCGAGGAGCATCGAACCGACGGTCTCCAGGCGTATGCTAGTTGTCGATTTCCGTGACAAATCAAATTTTGCGATGGACCGCCCTAAGAGATCGAAATACTCAACAGTACTCCAAGCGGTATTCGGTGTCGGGCCATTCTGAGACGGTGGGGCCGCGGACGGCGGAGGGAGTTCTTCATTCAATACCCGAATATCACCCCACGGCTCGGTTGGGAGGAAAGCCGACTGGCCCGTGGACCAGTCCTGCACGCGTTTGAAGGGATTGGCCGCATTTCGCCATAGCAAGGCGTCATAACCTTCCTGTCCCTCCTCGAAGTCATTGTAGCCGCAGGCAAAGGCAAATTCGGGCATTTGTGACTGCGGATCGGGGGTTCTTCCAATAAGGGACCAGGGGATAAACCACTCTTGTATTCTGGTGTTCTCACTAATTGCCACGAAATCCACCGCCATACCGTCCAATTGGTCCGGAAGGTGCTCAATGCGTACATCAAGTCTCGGCATCCCTTCGGTAGAATCATTCATCTTGATTACCGTAAGTGACTCCGGCGGCTCCTCCGCGCCGAATCGACACAGCAAGTTCAACATCTGTTTGGTTCGGCGGTCGAGGGAGGGGTCGTAGAACACTTCATCGGGGAGTACCTGGTGAACTGAGGTTGGAAAGGGATCGAAGTACAGGTCCAGCGCGTCATTCGCCCAGTTCAGAAACCCCGGGTCATCCGGACAAAACGAGGCATCCCGGTCCCTGGAGTAGATACATAGCGGAGGAGTCGCCGACCAGTTGTCATCAGAAATCTCGCAATACAGATACAGGCCGTTGCTACCCCAGGCAGTGCGGACTGTCATTCGGCAGTCAGATTCACTCGTGAAGCCGAAAGCGGAGCGGTTCCACGTATTGCCGCTATAATCCGGAGACAGGTGAATATGGTCGAAGATATCGTCATCGTTCCAGACGGACCAGAACGGTGACAAACCGTCGCCAACCGCGAATTTCGCTTCCTGCTCCGGACTCAGCTTATACGAGCATAGTTCGTGGTATTCGTCGGTATCGAAAAGGGGATAAGCTTCCGGCGGATAGGGACAACAGCACGTCCCACGAGGATCGCTGTTCTGATCGCACTGCTCGGGTGCTTCACAGGCCGGGGAACAAATCTGTGAATATATCTGTGCGGAAAGCATGCTGATCAATAGAAACGTCTGACTTGCGGCGCGGACCAGGTTCGGGATCACGGGAGAAGATTCCTTTCAGTTGATGCTGATAATCGCTCCGACACGCTTATGAGGCGCAGAAGAGCGAGGCCTCCCATAATATAGTGCTCCCCCTCAGGTGCAGTGATTTTGACGGTGACCCCCCAAGAAAAAGAGCGAGAGGAATTGCTCCTCTCGCCCTGATCCGGCTGATTTTTTAGCTCCGATTAGAAGCTACGCGAAACAAGCCCGCTCTGAGGTACCATTATGCTCTGAGTATGAATCGCACCTGATTTCGTCGTAATTCTCTCCAGAAGCATCGAAGCTCCGGTATTCAGACTGACCTCTTTGGTCGCTCTGTGAGAAAGGTCGAAGGTGGCGACTGTTTTTCCGAGAAGGTCGTAGTATTCGACTGATTGGACGTTGCGTACAGTGAGTCCGCGGAGGACGGAATGCTTCACAGATATCGCTTCGTCGGATAGCTCAATGTCACCCCAGGGCTCAACAGGAACCCATCCACCAAATCCAACAGACCAGTCTTGTAGCGTCAGGGTTGGATCTCCTGCGTTTCTCCACCTGAGGCAATCCATGTCGCTTGCTCCACCGTCCGCATCATTGTACCCAACACAGAACGCGTAGGAACGGCCGGCTTCTGCATTGACTACACCACCGTTGCTTCCATAGTACCCCCAGGGAATGTACCATTCCTGAGCTTTGGTATCGTCTGCGATTTTCACTACTTCCCCTGTCAGTCCCCCAAGGTTTATTTTTGCATCGCTGAAAGTGACATTCCTGTCGATTACCAGATTGCCCTTTTCATCGACCGTATTGTAGCTGAAACGATCAAGGCTTTCAGCGCCACCGAATTGATATTGTATCTGGATTGTCCTTGTTGTCGAGCGGCTTGATCCGGGGTTAACAT
>CAZEMW010000173.1:0-7139 GCA_964513105.1 uncultured Fibrobacterota bacterium | reverse complement strand
GGGACAGCGCCTCGACTCCGCTCGGGACAGCGGCTTTCGACTGCGAAACTTGGGCCGGGACATGGGTATCGTAACCTGCACGTAATACAACAATACCCGGGAGAAGTCGCGCTCCCGGGTCTTTGTAATTCGAACGGTGGCGGGGGGGGTGCCTTAGCGAACAATCCCGATCGGCATTGACGTCCGTACTCCCGGCCCCTCTGCGGTAAGCTGATAAAGACCCCTGGCCGGGGTGGCCCGATTGATACTCAGTGTGCCGGTTTGATCGGCGCGCGCGGTGACGCGGCTCAGCGTTGCGCCGTTCATTCCGTAAAGGCTCAGGCGGTAATTGGAACCGGGGACAAATCCGCCGAGAGCCACACCATGTTCCGTGGATCGAATCAGCCGGATTGTGCGATGCGCACCGTTTGTTGCCATTGAGCGTCCGACGGGCCGTTGTGCCGAAGTATGCCCGGCATAATGCTGTTGATAGTGTAATTCTCCTCTGACATCATCGGAAATACGCATCTCATCGATTTTCCCTTTGAAGGAGCCGGTTGAACTCTCCCAGCCGATAATCAGCGGGTTGTCGTTTTTCCCCAGCTCGAACTGCGCGGATTCAAGATCCACCAGCTCACCGTTCACATAGAGGCGTAGCCGGCTGTTATCCATCCAGCCCAACCACTCGACACCAACATAGTACCATGTTTCAGCCGAGGGCAGTTCGTAGGATGCAGTATACTCGACGGGGTATTTGGTCTGCGTTTCCCAGTCGTATGTCAATATGTGGAACATGAACGTAAGATTGCCATTTTCAACGAAGAGTGAATAGTTGGTGCTGTCCTCGTGCATTTTCTGGAAAACGAATTTCTTCTCCTGAATGTCTTCCGGAAAGATCCAGCATTCAATAGAGAACATGTTTTCTATATCGAGGTCGCCGATTTCCACTTTGTCGCCGTCTTCTGAAAACTGAAGAGCATTGCCTTCGATTCCCTCAACCCATTCCGCACCGGAAACGGTTCCGTCAAAGCCCCCGTTTCCGGCATCCGTAAGTGTGGTGCCCTCAGTTTGATTGAAATGCCACAGCGCGAGTGTGTTCTCATCGGCTTGGAGAACATCCTGCCCCAGAACGGTTTTCGGTACCCCCGCAATTGCGCATATCCCAACCAGAAAACCGGTGATCATCTTTTTCATCGTCCCTCCCCTGTTAGCGGGTTCCGTATCTTGAGCGTTTGTTTT
Source organism: uncultured Fibrobacterota bacterium (assembly GCA_964513105.1). Classification (GTDB taxonomy): domain Bacteria; phylum Fibrobacterota; class Chitinivibrionia; order Chitinivibrionales; family CAYFVL01; genus CAYFVL01. Next base: position 5,921 of record CAZEMW010000173.1, on the reverse strand, counting down.
TGATACTGCTACAAGGTACTCGACGGCAGCTCGTCGAGCAAGCAAGCCGTGTCTGCCACGGGATTACTAAGCCGGCAAAGCCGGAAGATCAAAGATCGAAAATCAAAGATCAAACAGATAATTCCTTTGTCTGACAAATAATACGCTAAAAAAGCGTGGATTTGTCAGACAGACAGTCTAATACGTCGAACCCCACACCTCGTCCGCAGTATGCTTCAGTGCCTCGTTTCGTTCAGTATAACCCATAGCGACCGGACACGATTTGAATATACCCTCGGAGAAAGACGCTTATGCCGAATTACCGCAAAAAAACAACTATTGGTGCGGAAAGAGTTTTCCTCTCGGAAAACAGTAGGTGCTTGGCTGGTTCTTGTCCTCGAAATTGCTCTCTATCCGGTTCGGAAGCAATGGCCGCTCGTGTGCAAGCACCCCGGTCCCCCGGCATTTTCGAGTCCGCCGAACCAGGTGACGATGGAACACCCACCTCACGGGGCGGCAGGTGTCCAATAGAGAACTCGGATAGTGCACGTGTCTCTTCACGACGCAAATGCGCCTATCTCGCGACCACTTTTACTGTTTGGCGTGAGCCCGACAAAGTGCCGGTTCTCTGGATGTTCACGAAATAAACCCCGGACCACGCTTGGGGAACCGATAATCTCTCGACCTGTGTGTAGTTTGATTCCATTTTTCGCGCAAGGACGATTCTACCCGAGGCGTCGTGGACCGTAATTCTGCATGGGCCTGAAATATTACTCAGTACCATTGTGCTTTTCGTGATCCGTATATCGGTTTTACCGGTCTGCCCGGATAGTGGTCTGGAGGTCATCTTCTCACTTTGAGTGTCCCCGGACAAATCGGTCATTTTTGCCAAAAAGACATCATATCCCACTGAGTTGCCTTCATTGAATTCCGTTTGGAAACCGTTGACGGCAATGCCGCTCGGGCTTCTTGTCCTACCTCCGATGAAGATCGCCTCCTGGTCCCCAAGAGCCAGTTTGCAGTCACTTTCAACCTCTGCACCGCCAAAGTAGGTGCTCCAAATAAGCTCTCCCGCAAGGTTCATAACCGCTACAAAACAATCAAGATCTCCGCTGTGATCCATGTCACTTCCATTTTGTGCAATCCCGTCCGTACTCCTGGTTGTACCGGTAAGATAAATCTTCTCACCATCCACCTGAATATCGGTCACGGCATCACTCTCCGCCCCCCCGAAATAGCTTGACCAGAGTAACTCCCCGGTAGAGGTGAATTTCGCGATGAACCCGTCGGCCTTGCCCGCCAAATCGTCTTGTCGACCATTTTGGGCTATATTTGTTTCGCTTTCGGTCTTGCCAACCATGTATACGTTGTTCTGATCGTCGAGAGCGACGGCACGGCCCGATTCGGCAAGTTCGCCTCCGAGATAGGTTGCCCATTCAAGTCCGCCCTGCGAATTGAATTTTGCCAGGAATGCATCGTCGGCGGTCCAGTAGTTTTCAATTGGTCCGTGCTCCGTCTGATGAGCTCCCGGGGTGGCGATATCGCTTTCACTCGAAGTTCCTCCGGCGGCATAGATGTTGCCCTCGCCGTCAACGGCAATCATCTCTATTCGGTCATAGCCCTTGCCGCCGATATAGGTGCCCCATAGCTGAGCACCGTCGGGATCGAATTTTGTCAGAAATCCGTCGGTCACGTAAACGCGCGCTTCGACCCGTTCGTTGTCCGGATCCATTTCGTCCTGGTGAGTGCCCGGGGTCGCGACGTTGGTGAAGCTGGATGTTTGGCCCGCGAAGTAGACGTTTCCGTCCGGGCCGACTTTTGCATCGAAACCGTGATCGTTTTCCCGTCCTCCAAAATACGTTCCCCATATAACTCGACCTTCGCCGTCAACCCTTGCGAAAAAAGCATCCTTCTGCTCGTGACCGACGTATTTGCCGTCTCTGCCTGTGTTGTATTCGGTTTGGTGAGCGCCTTCAGTCGCAATGCCACCGTCGGATTCGGTGAAGCCCGTCAAATAGTATCCGTCTCCATGGTGGGCGACACTGGTGATTATCTCGCCGTACCCCAGCCCGGTAATGTGGCAGACCCTGAGACGAGATCCGTCCGAATCAAAAAGCCCCCAGAATGCGTCCGAGTTTCCCGAGCGACCCGAATTGTCGCTGCAATTGTGTGCTATGCCGGATGAATACGTTTCTCCTGCTATCAGGGCATTGTTGCTCCCGTCCACAATTACATTTCCGAATCTTTCCTCACCATCGCCCCCGAAATACGTTGCCCAGTTCAGTTCCACTTCGGGTTCGGCGTGGGTGGCGGCACACACGATCAAACTGCTCAATATGGCTTTGCGGCTACAGCGAAAGTTCATCTCCACCTCCAGGAGTTCAAAGGTCAAAAGTCTCGGTTTAATGGAAAAGGCGAAATGCCGTTTGTCCAAGCAAAATGAAACTTGGGCGGATTACGCATCCTCTCTTACCCCAGGTTTCGCAGTCGAAAGCCGCTGTCCCGAGCAGTGCCGAGGCGCCGTCCCGAGCGGAGTCGAGGGAGGGATAGAGCAGTATGCGTAAGATATTGTGCGAGATCGGCTTATAATAAGCGCAGGGGTATACGGTGCGATACCTTGAGTCCCGCCCCCAGGATTGTGCAATATCTCGCCCAAAATGCCACGCGTCGGCTGCGAAACTTGGGTTAGGGATGGTACCCATCTAAATAATATACGTTCTGAGGGTGGTGGAAGAGATGTTTTTTCAATCTGTGAAATCCTTGTCTCTTCTATGTATGGGGGACGCCGCTACGAACAAACTGCCGAGCAATATCATTGCGTATCACAATACTTCACAGCAGTATGGAAAACGTGGGTTCCTGCCGATATGCCAATAATCTTTTTGTCTATGCTCCGGGATGCGGAAAAAAAGGCGAAGAAACCTATGAAGTGAAAATATCCAAAATCGACCGTAATCCGCGATTCTACAGCGATTACAACGGCATACGATACATTGCCGACGAGATGTTCTTCAAACCGTACTTGTTTGACGACGACCAGGAATACGCCACTCTTGAGGAATTCTCGGCGGCTACCGGATACGAAGAGAACAGTGTGAGGGCACCCGGGTTCGCGGAGCTGTTCCAGAACGTACCGGAACCCACCAAAGACACGCTTTACGAGCCGGAAAGCGGGGATTTCCGGCTTCGCCGAGGATCAGGGGAAGCAGGAGAAGATCGAATGTACAAAGAAAAAGTAGCGGCACAATTCAGTTCGAGCTCCCGTATGTCCCACGTCGGCCTGGGAGCTCGAACGAATTCCCGCTGCACCGCCCCAAATACATTACCTCTCCCCAAGAACATCCAGCTCATCGCGCATTGATCCGTCGGAGCCGTAGCGCACCGGTGCAATAAAGCAGTCCCGAATCTTATCATGGCTGCGATCGCGATAGCGGCACCACACGTGATACCAATTATCTTTCCACACAAAAAAATCGCCGTGAGCGAAACCGGTGTCCAGTTGCCAACCCTTTCCGACCAGGCCTTTGTACACATAAGGTCCGTAGATGTTTTTGGAAACCGCATAGTACCCCGAGCAACTCAGGTAGTAGACTCCGTCATGCTTGTGCAACGAGCTTTTGTCCATCAGGGGGAACATTCCCTTGCGGTCTATCTCAATAACTCCAGGGTCCTCATCGAGCTCGATCATCGAGTCCTTGAGCCGGGCGATCCGATAGTTCTCTCTTCCGTAGACGATATACGGAATACCGTCGTCGTCTTGAAAGATCGATGGGTCAAATGAGTCGACCAGCGGACGTCCAAGGACATCGCGATAGGGGCCCCGGGGATCCGATGCAACCATCACCCCCGAATCTTTGTTGTGATTGGAAAAGTACCAGTAATAACGGCCGTTTCGTTCAGCGATATCCCCGGCCCAGCAGTTTGTATTGCCTTTTCCCATGTAGTTGTCGTCGGGACGGATCGTTCCCACATGTCTCCAGACACGCAGATCGTCGGATCGATAGATACGCCAGTCGGGCATAACCCACCGTTGCGCACCGAACCCGACATCGTGACCGGTAAACAGATAACAGACGTCGTCGACGACCAGAGCATGCGGGTCGGACATGCCCGGTTCGGAGATCAACGGATTCGTGATGTTTCTTTTCATCATTGAGAACATCCTGCCGGGATTTGTTGATAAAAGTTCTCCGTAATTTCCAGTCGATCCGGCTACAAAATCTGTCGGTAGACTGCAAGCTTCCGGTAACAAATTATGAGGTCACCTCAAAGGAAGTCCTGCCCAAAATATATCATTCCCGCGTACAACCGATCCGCGAACACCGGCATGATTAAGAGATATCGAGTTCTTAATGTCCGAGACGAACAGAACGAGAGGTGGATTTGTCGGAAATACATTCACTGGTGCCTGTCCGAAAACGGGCACCTTCCCGAGTGAAATCGTGACTCGGTGTCCGTTTTCGGAACTAATCGGCCAGGCACTAATTAGTATTTTCCAGAAAAACCAATCATTCCAGAAAAACGTTCAAGACCTGTCATGCGTACGGAACTGAAACAATCCATATTAGAAATCCTTTCGGCGGCTCTTTCAGCGGTATCCCCTGAAACCGCGGTTCGGCGAGTAATAGAACGGGACGGCGATGATCTTGTGGTCGGAGGCGATACCGAGGCACCAAAACGTATCACTCTCAGCCACTCAAAAAACATATACGTGGTCGGGGCGGGGAAAGCTTCCGCGGTGATGGCGGCGGCAATGCAGAACTTCTGCGGAAACTCGGTTCGTTCCGGCATAGTCGCCGTAAAAACCGGATTCACCACCGACCACTCGCTCGGCACTATCAAACTGATCGAAGCCGGTCATCCGGAACCGAACCACAACAGTTTTCGAGCCGGAGCGGCAACGCTGGAGATTCTTCGACGGGCAAACGAGAACGACGTCGTGTTCGGCCTGATCTCCGGTGGCGGTTCGGCGCTTCTGGAACACCCGGCAACAAATATCCCCCCTGCCGACTACATACTCATGAATCGGCTTCTCATCGGTTCGGGAGCCTCGATTCATCAAATAAACACTATTCGAAAGCATTGTTCCGGCTTAAAGGGAGGACAAGCCGCGAAGGCCGCGTTTCCGGCCACGGTTTTCAACGTAATGCTCTCCGACGTGGTCGGTGACGATCCCTCGGTAATCGCATCGGGCCCGTTTTCCCCCGATCGCTCAACGTATTCCGACGCACTCACAATCGCCGATCGGTTTGAGCTTACCCAAAGGCTTCCCAAAAGGATAATCGATCATCTTCGCAGTGGAACTCGGGGAGAGGTGCCGGAAACCCCATACGACGAATGTCGCTGTTTCCAAGGGGTCCACCACTATATCTGCGGCTCGAACCGGCTTGCCCTGGACGCGGCAGCGCTGGAAGCTTCCAGGCTCGGGTATCGGACGATACTCTTTCCCAAACCGCTCGATGGAAATGTCTCGAATGCCGCCGCACAATTTGTAGCCGAGGTCAAACAGTATCTTTCTCGGCACGGGAAATGGTGCGTTCTTGCCGGAGGGGAGACAACGGTTTCACTGGGCCGCAAGCACGGCAAGGGGGGAAGAAACCAGGAGTTTGCCCTTACCGCGGCATTCGAGCTTAAGGGCTTTGCCGACAAGCAGATTGGTATGGCATGCCTTGGGACCGACGGCAACGACGGCCCTACCGATGCGGCCGGAGCTTTCGTCGACGCCTCGACTCTTGCACGGGCGCGAAGACTGGGGTTTGACCCCCGAAGGCACCTGGAGCGTCACGATGCCTATCCGCTGTTCGAAGGAATCGGAGATCTTGTCAAAACCGGCCCCACATGTACCAATGTCATGGACATACAGATCGCGCTGGTGCATGAGCGAAGAATTTGACTTTCAGGCCCTAAGGGCGTTTTTATCCACAATGTTTTGTCGATACGAC
>CAZEMW010000172.1:1067-7141 GCA_964513105.1 uncultured Fibrobacterota bacterium | reverse complement strand
GGGGAAATCCGGTATCTACAAGATTATAGCTCGGCAGATCCGGAAGGCCGGGGATCCGGCGGACTCTGCCACTGAACAATACTTTGTCTCCGTGGATAGGTTTTACGCCATGAACAAGCTTGATCGACCTCTATATGGTATGTTCAAGTGCGTCTTTCGGAATGTTAACTTGTCAGTCCATTAGACCAAACCAATGAAAAAGACTCCTCGACTATCCTCATCCGATTACTCACATGCGAATGCATCTCTGCGCCGCGGCTCAGGGGGGTACTCACTGGCTGAACTCATGGCCGCCGCCGCCGTGTTTTCCATTGTCGTTCTTGGGGTCGTGACCCTCATCACGAAAGGCCGAAACCTTGACATTACCGACGGTCACCGTCGGGCGGCTCGACTCATTGTCGACGCTTCTCTCGAAGGATCGGAATTCGACTCCCGATGCTATGGATCGTTATCATCGGGAACGTTGACAGATACGGTTGTCATTGACACATCAGGAGGAAATATTCTGCCGGGCAGAAGAGAGGTCATTGTTGGGGCTTCCCAGACCTTTTCAAGTGTTCCGAGTGGGAGCAATTCAGTTCCATATTATCCGGTTACCGTCCGCGTCTCCTGGAATGAACCCGATATGGCGGTTCCAGAAACTGTACAGGTTGTCAAATGGATCTCGCAAGCACGATGGTAATGAGACAACACCGCATAGAAGTGAATCCGTGGGATCGTCGCGTTGGGCGAGCGGTACCCGGACCATTCATTTTGATGACCGTGAGAAACAATAGCGGATTGACTCTTGTCGAAGCTCTCGTGACGGGGATTATTGCCTCGGTACTTGCGGGAGTGGTCATAACACTTCTCAATCTACATACCACCGAACTCGACGAAGGCACTATCAATACGGTTATCCAGATGGAATGCGAGAACGTACTCGACGCTATCGTTTCCGAGACGCGAAACGGGTTCCAGGCTCTGGCTCCCGGCGACACCTGGACCGGAAATCCTTTGGCATTGGCTCTGGACACAACCGATTCTATTCGTCTGTTCGACCCGAATGGAGTCAATTATGCTTCCTACCGGATCAACTCGGCCACGGGATCTCTCATTCGCACGAGTTCGACCGGTTCTCAGACACTCGCCGGCCCCGGCCAACGGGTCCGGCTCAGCACTGCCGGTACCAACCGGTTTATTCTATCGAATCATCGCGATGCAATTACAATGGACCTCTCATTCTGGGCCGTCTACAATACCGACACCCTGGTGCTCAGGACGAGAAGAAACCGATTCAGATTACGGGACCAGCCATGAAAAATCCAATTCTTCAATCTCGTAAAGGTTCCGTACTCGTCGGGACCGTTGCCTTTGCCGCTCTGATGTCTATCTCCGGGGCGGCATTTATACGTATGGTCGGATCAACTATCAACAATGAAAATATGGCGCTTACCGATACCAGAGCGTTCCATGCCGCCGAATCCGGGTTGTGGATGGGAACCCGATGGCTACGGGACACGGCGAACTTTGCCGACATGGAAAGCTACGCCGACGGGACCTATTCCCTCTTTAACCCAATAATCGGAGGTATCAATATTGAGGTACAGGTGGTAAAGAACGGCTCAGACTATCGGGTTGAGTCGACCGCGGATATCGATGGGGTGGTGGGGTACGACAAGACGGTTAGTTGGGTGCTTCGAGAGAGTATGGCAGGCAGATATGGAACGTTTATTCACAATTTTGGTTCGACCAACACCCAGGGCCTCAAATCGGTCACATTCTACGGACCGTTCCACTGCAACAGCTCCATCTGGTTTGCGGAGGGTAGCGGGAAAGGAATCTTCGTCAACTTCACGGGACCGGTTTCCATCCATAACAGGAACACTACTGGAATGTCCTCACGCTTTGACTACACGCCTAAATTCGACTATTCGTCCGGCGACTGGGGAGATTTCGGCGTGAGTAGCGCTACCGGAAATGATTACAACTTCGGTCTTGCGGACAAGAATGGTAGTATTGCCGAATTCGACTCGCGGTTTGCAGGGGTCTACCGACATTCAGCACCGGAATACGAGGTCAAATTTGACCCGACATCGGCTACGGTAGTAAACATTTCTACTGGAAACTCCGGCGATGATCTTCATTCCCCCCAAGACCGCCCAACCATTCTATTCAATGTCAATTCGACAACAGGTGTTGGCGAATACCTGTATTTTCCCCGTGGTGCAACTTCTCCATCTCAGACAGGTACCCTTTCAGGCCCAACAATCCTGCATCCATCTACTCAACACGTGAATGTGCTTGGAACAGTAAAAGGACAGGTTACCGTCTGGACCGATCAGTCTTACAGCATATATCCTGTTGGCGATCTTCTCTACCATGGGGCAACCACCTTCAATGCTACCGCCCAGAACTGGGGAATCCCCATCGGGAACTCCAACATCTGCGGGCTATACTCCGGCAAGAACATTGCATTCGGCAAGTATTCCTTTGATCCTACGAGCGGTGCAAAAACAAACATGACCGGCCAGACAGTATCCGCCCAGGTATTCGCCCTCGAGTCCGGTTGCTCTCACGTGTGGGAGAAGAAAAACAAAAAGGACATTTTCGATCTCGCGCACTACGATAGTCATTACGACTTGAGAGTGATTGGGAGCAGGGCGGTCGACACGTACCTCTACCATAAGGAACAGGGCAAGAAGTCCGCGCGGCATATCAATTTCCATTACGACGAGCGTCTCACCCGAATCCAGGCTCCCGGCATTTCAGGATACTGCACGGTGCCCTCCTCCGGCCCGATTTTGATTTCTTTCGCCACAAGAGACTGGACGCTCCAGAATACAATACCGTAGAATAGTAACGTCCAATGTCGGAACACAGCCCCGGCTGAGTGTGCGGAGTACTATATGGCGAAAACGATATCTTCAGTGGGTATAGAATTCGATCAGAAATCGATACGAATGGCTCGCGTACTGACCAAGCCGTCCCAAAAGAGTCCTACCTACATGATCGAAGACCTTCAGGAGATCCGAGGGGATTTCGCAGAGGAATCTCTTCTGATTGAAGGGCTTAAACGTGCCCGCTCGAAACTCGAGCTATCGTCTCATGATCAGGCGGTATCCTGTGTTTGCGGGAAACAGGTGTATGCCTCCCAAACCACTTTCAGGAACATGCCGGATAAGGAAATGCTCGAAGCTCTGCGTTTGGAGATCAGGAAAAATCTACCGTTCGATTCCACAACCGCGGCGTTGGACTATCAGATCATTCAGGACAAATCCGACACCACTACCGAAGAGCGCGCTGTTCTCGTGACGGCGGTTGCCGGATCTCTGATAAAATCTCATCTCAACACATTGGAAAAATCGGGCATTCGACCGGCTATGGTCGATGCCCTTCCGACAGCAGTGGCCAATGCGTTCTGGGAAGGACGAAATGATCCCGTTAACCTGAGTCCCAATGTTGTTTTGCATTTTGCTCCCGATGTTTGTACGCTTGTGATCGACGGTAACGGGGTACCGTATTATACGCGAAGCATCCATTTTTCCGCCGACGCCCTGTTTGAGCATACGCCCGAAGTCACTATAACTGAAGCGGAGCGGCAGCGTCGACTTCTTACGCTGGGTGATGAGCTCCGGCGATCCCTCTCGTTTTACGAGAAGACATACGGCGTTTCGTCGTTTACCGGCATGTATCTCATGGGTGACTATCTGTCCAGCCCGGAGTTGCTTAACGTGCTGCACGGACGAGTCGGGTTGCCCATTGAGCAGAGCGGGCTCCTTGACCGCATCGGCAGGCCCCTGGACGAAACCCCGCCGGGGAAATTCGACATTGCGATTACCCTTGCCATGCGCGGAGGAGCGGAAAAAAATTGACCAGCCCGCCGGTTGTGGACCACGGCTACCATGAGGAGTACTACGGGTGAAATACTCAATAGATCTTGTTCGAAGAATTCGGGAAGCCGAGCACCAGACGCAAACCACTCGCGCCAAAGTGTTTGCCGTCGCCGTAACCTGCCTGGCCATTCTCGGCCTGACGGTAGCCTATTCCGCGCAACGAATAACCGTGATGAACCGCGTCCTTGAACAAGAGCGACGGAAGCTGACCAGGATAGAAACAGAATACAAACAATACAAGGCCACCGAAATGACCGTGGCCAAGAGCGATATCGAGCTTCTGGACAAGCTGCAACGGGAACGCATTTACTGGACTAAGAAGATAGCCGCAATGGCACTTCATCTCCCCAAAGATTACTGGATTGTGCATTTCGAGCACAAGCGTGACGCGTTCAAAGTCGACGGATACGGGTACATTAGCCATCGTCAGGAGCAGCTTGTGACGATCGACGACTATCTCAACCGTTTGCGGATTGACGAGCAGTTCAAAGACCCGTTCGAGAGAGTGTTTCTCACCGCCACCAAACGGACCGATGAAGACAATCGACGTCGGGTGAGCTTTGAGTATGCGGCATTACCGAAGGAAGAGAAGAAATGAAAACAGGTACCATTTTAGTACTCGCGGTGATTGGCATGGCGCTTGGATTGTTTGCCGTCGATCAGATGTACGTGGGTAAACTGAAAAAAGAGTTCCTGGAACTGGAGCGCCAAAGAGTTATAACAACGAATAAGCTGACCACGGCGAAAATCGTGTCCGAGAACCTTAACCATGTCCGAGAACTCGTCTTTGAGAACATGGATTTTAACGGACAAACCGATACCGTTTCTCATGAAACTCACTTCTTCAATTTCATTACCGAATGTGTCAACGATTTAAAATTGAAAATACTTTCCGTGAGACCTCAGATGCCGACCACCGAGGGGCGCATCACCACCTACGGATATGAACTTGAAATCGAAGGGGACTTTTTTAAGTTCGGCGAATTGTGCGCCAAACTGGAGAACTCTCGTCGAATCGTGTCTTTGGAAGAATTTGAGGTCTCTCTGAAAGATCCCGAAGAGACTGAGTCCGGAGCCCCAGGCAGAAAAGAGATAAAAGTTAAAATGAACGTGCGCACCTATCGAGTAGAGAAGGAGTCGGGTGTGCCGACAACAACGACAACGGGAACATAAGCGTGAAGAAATACGCATCGATACTCATTGCCTCTGCACTGGCCCTTCTACTTGCAGTAGTGGTTATCTTCCGAATCAACGCACGGAAAACCGAATTTGATCGAAGCGTGCGTGAAGCCTTGAGTACCTCCGAAGGCTACGATGAGCAGTTTATCGAGATGGTCAACAACCTGGAAGACGAACTCGCGCGTCGTGCGAGCTTTGGGTATGAGGGGGGTAAGGATCCGATGACCGGCCGCACGCGGCGTGTGGTCAAGCCCAAGCGAGTTGTCAGGCGCAGAACAAAAAAGAAAGCCGTCGATCCGGTGAAACTGACCGCGATTATTTTCGATGACCGCAATCGTCAATTTACCGCTATCGTGATGGATGGAGAACGATCGTATTCGGTGGAAGTCGGCGATCGCGTTCGAGACCGAAGAATCACCGATATTACAAGTGAGAATGTCATAATGAAATCGTCGTCTAAAGCATATGTTTACGACATTTACGGTAAGTCCAAAACATATAACCGATAAGGGATTCGGCGGGGAGGTCCCCGGAAGAAACCGACATTCCCCACATCGCGGAGGAAAAACCTTGAGAAATCTGCATTCTGCCGCTTTGTTCGCAATCACTGTTGCGATTCTGGCCGGCCCCTCGCCGGCACAAACAGAGAGTACACCGGGGAAATCCCCCATCGTTACCGAACAGCACAACCCGCGGTTGAAATCGCCAATTACGTTGTGGGCAAAAAACGCGAGTTTATCCGAAGTCCTGAAAGTACTGGCCGAGAAATCCGGAATGAACTTCGTTGCCGGGGAGGGGGTACATCGGGATAAGATCACCATTATCCTCTCCAAAACCCCGCTCGATGAAGCGATTAACCTTCTTGCCCGGGCCGCGGGATTGCGGGTATCCCGGGAGCCGGGTCCGGGATTTATCCGGGTGGGGCGCACGGCGCTGGCGCTGAGCGACGGTTGTCCCGCCACCCTCAGGGCGGAGTTGCACAACGAAGCGAATCTGGTGTTGTTCGATCTGGCCCTGGAC
>CAZEMW010000172.1:0-1057 GCA_964513105.1 uncultured Fibrobacterota bacterium | reverse complement strand
GGATTATCGTACGAGATTATTGGAAATTCCGTTCTTATCGCCGAAGCCGAAAAGCTCAAGGAGGAGGTCGGGCAATCCGGGTATGTGGTTGAGCTGAAGTACGCTAAAGCCGGCGAGGTCGCCTCCATGCTCTCGGACTTGACCAAGAACGTAAAGGTTGATCAGGGCGGGAACCGTCTGGTTGCTTACACAAGCCCCAGGGTGATAAAGGAAATTGAGAAAGTGGTCATGGCAATAGACCATCCTCATATACTGGTACTCTTAAAAACCCGATTGATAGAAGTCAGCCTGGACAAAGACATGCAGCTTGGGGTCGATTGGGGTAAGCTGAGCCCGGTTAGCTCCGGCGCGGTTCTCGAAGGCGGACCGATCACTCCCAGTTGGAACCCGGGGAACTGGTACCAGCTTCCGTCCAACTTCAATGTAGCCCTGGACATGCTCGTTGCCGAAGGTGACGCTCGAGTGCTTATGGATTCGAAGCTCACCACCACAAACAACCGTCAGGCATCGCTTCACATTGGCGAGATTGTTCCATACACCATCCAGTCGTACAATCTTTCCTCTTCCGGGGGGCTAAACCAACAGATTGAAAAGGAAGAGGTGGGGGTAAAACTGACCATGACTCCACATGTGAACGATGAAAAGCAGATTACGCTATCGCTTCGCCCCGAAGTCTCGACCATTGCGGGATGGAAGGGAAGCGCATCAGATCTCCCGCTGATCAAAATAAGAACTGCCGAGACCACGGTTCGCGTTGAAAACCAGCAGACCATATTCCTGGCGGGACTGATATCCGAAGACCGCACCGTTGAGGTGCGTCGTCTGCCGGTTCTCGGCAGAATCCCGGTCCTGGGACTTCTCTTTCGAAACCACAAGGAAGTGGTCAGGCGGAGCAATCTGGTAATAGAAATTACCCCGCAGATCATTCACAACCCTGCGGAACTTGGGTTCGAGGGCGGTATGAAAGAGATCTATGAAGAGGCCGAGAAGAGAAAGACTGATATTAAGTAGTGCCTGTCCGAAAACCCCATTCAGCGCCTCGACCGGCTGCGAAAGC
>CAZEMW010000171.1:0-7157 GCA_964513105.1 uncultured Fibrobacterota bacterium | reverse complement strand
CCGCAGGCTCGTCCCAGCATTTTGCAGGCGCGTCGATGAACCCGAAGTGCCACCGGGTCGCCTTTCGCAACGAGTTCGTAAACCAGTTTGGAGCTGATCGATTCCGGGTGTTCCTTCACCGCCTGAACCAGCCCCGTCCTGCCGGCCACCTCGCGACCGATTCGTTGGGCCATGTTCACTATACCTGAGGCAGATGCATACTGCTCGAGACACCCTTTCTGACCGCAGTTACACGGCACTCCGTCCGTCTCAACTACAATGTGCCCCAACTCCCCGGCCATTCCGTGGCTTCCCTGGTAAATCTCATTGTTGATTACGATGCCGCCTCCCACACCCGTACCGAGTGCAAGGCAAACCATATTCGCAACACCTTTGGCCGCGCCGAATCGGGCCTCTCCCAGAGCGGCAACGGTGACGTCGTTACCGGCGGTGGTCTCAAGACCGAATTTTTCACGAATCGGCTCGAAAATCTGCATCCCTTTCCATCCCGCAAGGTTTTCCGCTCCTCCCAGCACCGTTCCGTCAGGATCCACAAAACCCGGAGAACCAAGCCCGATTCCGATTATCTGAGACGAATCGCCCTCTTCCTGCAGTAGAATTTCAATGAGCTTGATTATGTTGGCCAGTATAGTCGGTCCGCCTTTGTCGGCTTCCGTTGGAATTCGGGTGATATGACGGCGCTTTCCGTCCTGATCCACGACGATCCCCTTAAGGTTGGTACCTCCCAGATCAATACCTATGGCGGACTTGAGCATGTATCTGTTCCTTTCACTACTACACCGGCCGATCCGGCACAGAATCGGCGGTCGGAGCAACTGTTTTGGTGCAGAACGTGTTATCCCACACTGCTGTTGAAGTAGGCAAACAATCGATTCGCTTCATCAAAAAATAGGTTTCAACAACCTCGAAAGGAAATGGGTTTTTCGGAGGGGGGGGGACAAAGGCCCTTCGGCAAAATCGAAGGTCGAAGGTCGAAGGTCGAAGGTCAAGGGTCAAAGGTCAAAGGTCAAAGGTCAAAGGTCAGACTTCGGCTCCGCTCAGTCACCGAAGATCAAAGGGCAAAGGTCAAAAAAATAGGACTGACGCGAGGGGGGAAGGCATTTTTTGAGCTTTGCTATTCGGTTGCTGAGCTGAGCGGCGTATTGTGCTGAGCCAAAGTCTGATCTCAACGCCGGGGGGAGAGAAAACGAGGGGGAAAAACAAAAAAGGCGAGCCGAAACTCGCCTTTTTTGCAGTACTTCACCTTAACCTAGAAAGGAGGAGGAGGAACCAATCAAGGTTCCATATAGTATACGCCCCGTTCGGGGGTGATATTGCCCTACCGGTGATTATTTTTTTTCGTGATGAAAAAGCCTGCGTTAAGACTCGTGTTTGACCCTAATCGAAGCCCTGCTTTCAACATGGCGGCGGAGCGATATGCGGTCGGCCTGGCGGAAGAGACAAATGAGATACTTCTCCGCTTCTATACGTGGGATGCCCCCACGGTCACTCTGGGATATATGCAGAATCCGGAGAAAGACCTCGACGAAGCGGCACTGACCGCCTATGGGGGGAAATGGATTCGTCGTGCGACAGGGGGCAGAGCCGTGTTACATGAAGGCGATCTTACGTACAGTTTCGCATTCGGCGCTTCGCATTCCTTCCTGGGTTCTTCGGTTGCCGAGACCTACTCAATGGTATCGAAGTGTCTGATGCGTGGACTCGAAAAGTGCGGCATTCACTGCGGCACCCACGATTCCGATCTTGATACCGCCGCGGCACGCCGGGAGAAAAAACTGCCGTGTTTTCTAGCGCCGAACCGCAACGAAATAATGGTAAACGGCAGGAAACTCATTGGATCTGCACAAAAACGATCAATTTATGGAGTTCTGCAGCACGGATCGATACCAATCGACGGTTTGTTTCGTAATCTACCGAAGTTTCTCGCAGTATCGCCTGTCCGTCGGAAAGAACAGATCAATCTTCTGAATCGAAAATGCACCTGCCTGAGAGAGAACGGGGTGGATCTATCAATCTGGGAAATTGCCGGGCGGCTGTCGGAGGGTTTCGCTGAGGAATTGCAGATGCATCGGTTCGAGCGGCCCTGGACCGAAAGTGAGGAAACCGAGATAAACGAACTCATTTTGCGGGAAAATCGGTCTTAATAACTATATTTCAACGAGATGTCCGGCTCGTAACTCCTGTTGTCGGACACATCGCAGCCGGAATTATGTCCGGACCACCAAATGTCCCGGGAGAAATATATGAAGCGATTACTTTTTCTAGCAGCTGCGGCAATCATCGCAGGCTGCGGTGGGAATACAAAAGAAGAGACGGTGGAGAGTGAGAATGTATTTCTCAACGAACAGGAAGTGGAACTGGAAGAGGGAGGACGGTTTGATCCGATTGCGAATGAAAACGCGGTGAAGGGTGGATCGTACACGACCTGGGGTAGTTCATTTCCCAAGTCACTGAACATGTGGCTTGACTACAACAGCTTCTCCAAGGAGATAATGGAACTCCTGTTTGAGGGACTCGCGACTCTTCATTCAACTGAAAACGAGCCGGTTGGCATACTGGCGGAGTCGTGGGAAGTCTCCGACGACAAAAGAACCTTCACTTTTAAAATCCATCCGAAAGCCGAGTGGAGCGACGGGACTCGCATTACCGCCGAAGACGTGCAGTTTTATTATGACGTTATGATGAACCCGGAAAACCTTACCTCACTATGGAGAGTGGATCTCAAGCGGTTCGAACGTCCCGAAGTGATTGACTCAAAAACGATTCGTATTCGTGCGAGCGAGGTTCATTGGTCCAATTTTTGGACGGCGGCGGGACTGGTGGCGTTCCCCAAACACGCCTGGCAGGGAAAAGATTTTAACAAACAGAACTTTGAGTTTCCCGTAGTCAGCGGACCTTATCGTATTAAGGAAGTAAAGAAAAACCGTTACGTCAGCCTTGAGCGACGACCGGACTGGTGGGCACGAGTGCGGAAGTACAATCATAACAAGTACAACTTCAATGAAGTTCGATACAAATTCATGGAAGACCGCTCCAAGGCCCTCGAGGCATTCAAGAAGGGTGTATTTGATGCCTATGCCGTGTATACGTCTTCGATCTGGATGAAAAAAACGGAGTTCAATGAAGTAGAGGAAAACTGGGTAGCTCGGCAACGCATCTACAACAAAGAGCCGAAAGGGTTCCAGGGCATTGCCATAAATCTTCGACGGGACAAATTCAAAGATGTGCGGGTTCGTGAAGCGCTCAGCTATCTGATCAATCGGGATCTCATGAACGAGAAGCTGATGTACAATCAGTACTTCCTGCTAAACTCCTACTATCCCGATCTCTATCCCGAGAACCGGAATCCAAACGTGCCGTTGCGGGGTTTTGAGCCGGACAAGGCCCGGGCACTGCTTTCCGAGGCCGGATGGAAAGTCGACAGCGACGGAATACTGAAGAAGAACGGACAACCGTTAGAGGTCACGTTCATTACCGCCAGTTCGGATCAACGACACCTGAATATCTATGTTGAGGATTTGAAATCAGTCGGCATGAAAGCCTCGATCGAGCTGTTGTCCTGGTCAACAATCCGCAAACGAATGGATAATCACGATTTTGACCTCTACTGGGCGTCCTGGGCCGCATCTCGCCTGAGAGATCCTGAAGCTTCATGGCATTCGTCTACGGCGGATGATGTGGCATCAAACAATATTTGTGGAGTTGCCGACCCGGTCATCGACAGTCTGATAGAGGCTCAGAGAACGGAAATGGATCTGACCAAACGAAACGATGTACTGAGGGATATTGATACCCGGCTGAGTGAAATTGTGCCGTATGTGCTTCTGTGGGCGTCCGATCATAACCGAATACTGTACTGGCGTAAGTTCGGTACGCCGGAGTGCGTGTTCGACAAATACAACCGGGAAGATGCGATCGTGCCGTACTGGTATGTCGACCCGGAACAGAAACGCAAACTCGATACGAATATGGATTCGGGTGATCCGCTTGACCCGGTTCCCTACGACGTACACTACGAAGAATGAGAGATTACATTCTACGCAGGCTGCTGCTGATGATCCCGACCTTGCTCGGGATCACGGTGGTGTGCTTTACCCTAATACAGTTTGTTCCCGGCGGGCCGGTCGAGCAGATGATCTCTCGCCTTCGGGCGGCCTCCACGGAAGGGCGAGGTGTTGACGCCTCGCGTTCGATCTCCGAAGAGGAAATCGAGAATATAAAACGGTATTATGGTTTCGACAAGCCCGCGCATGTTCGCTATTTTCAGTGGCTCGGCAATGTGCTTCGACTGGACCTGGGAACGTCGTACACCTATGAAGAACCGGTGTGGAACGTGATTTCGTCGAAATTTCCGATTTCACTTTTCTTCGGTTTGACTTCGTTTTTGTTGTCATATCTGATCTGTATACCTCTGGGAACGGCAAAGGCAATAAAGAACGGTTCCGCTTTCGATGTGGCCAGTTCGACTCTTATTTTCATCGGGTATGTAATCCCAAGCTACGCACTGGGTGTCCTGCTTATCATGGTGTTTGCAAGCGGCAACTTTGTGGACTGGTTTCCGCTTTCCGGAATTGTATCCGATAATTTCGAGGATTTCACCTGGTGGGGGAAAGTTACCGATTTCCTTCACCATATGATCCTGCCACTGATCTGCTATATGGCCGCGGAATTCGCGTTTCTTACGCTGTTGATGAAAAACAGCCTTCTTGAAGAGATCAAAAAAGACTACATGCGCACCGCACTGGTAAAGGGAGCGTCATTTCGGAAAGCGGTCTGGAAACATGCTTTCAGAAATTCGCTGATTCCGCTGGCCACCAGAATGAGTGAAATCTTCACTCTCATGTTTGCCGGCGCGTTACTGATAGAACGAGTGTTCGATATCGACGGCATGGGGCTTCTGGTGTATAACTCCATTGTCAGCCGCGATTACAACGTTGTAATGGGAATAATTCTGCTGACGAGTCTTATGACTCTTCTGGGACGGTTGTTTTCCGACATGCTCTACGCAGTCATAGATCCGCGGATAACCTTTAAGTAAGACTAATTGTAAAGACTGTAATTGCATTATGCCTATTCTCTCCGAGCTTACCAGAGACCGACTACGACGTTTCAAACGCATGCGTCGGGCGCATATATCATTCTGGATACTCGGTGCGGCGTTTGTTCTCTCTTTGTTCAGTGAATTCATCGCAAACGACAAACCACTTCTTCTGATTTACGAAGGCAAGTGGTATTTCCCGGTCCTTCAATTCTACAGCGAGCAGGAATTCGGCGGTAAATACCGTACTGAAGCGGATTATGTCGAGCTTCGGAGAGACGAAGAGTTCCGCGAAAACAGTTTCATGATTCTGCCGATCATTCCGCACGATCCGCTCCATTCATATCTGGGCAAGGCGGATCTTCCTCCTCATTCCCCTTCGGCCGAGCACTGGCTGGGGACCGATGCGGTCGCGCGCGACGTGCTTGCGCGGTTGATTTACGGGTTTCGCATCTGCATGCTTTTTTCTCTGTCCTTGATGCTGACATCGGCGGTCCTGGGTATCATAATCGGGGCGATACAGGGCTACCTGGGGGGCGGATGGGATATCGTTATGCAGCGGCTGGTTGAGATATGGTCCTCGCTTCCGTTTCTCTATGTCGTTATCCTGGTGGGGTCCATTTACGGCCGAACATTTTTCATGCTATTGTTGATCATGGCGCTATTTCAGTGGATTGGTCTGTCGTATTACATGCGGGGTGAATTTTATCGCCTGAAGAGCATGACATATGTGACGGCCGCCCGGGCTATGGGCGTTCGGCCGTGGAGCATACTTTTCAGTCAGATTCTGCCCAACGCTTTGACGCCGGTCGTAACTCTTATGCCGTTTCAGGTAATTGGCGGTATTACCGCGCTGACGGCCCTTGATTTTCTCGGCTTTGGCCTGCCGCCCCCCATTCCTTCGTGGGGAGAACTTCTGCAGCAGGGCCTGGCAAATTTGTATGCACCGTGGATCGCTGTGTCCGCGATTGTCGCTTTGTTTGTGACGCTGTTACTCACTACGTTCATTGGTGAGGGCGTTCGAGAGGCTTTTGATCCGAAATCGGAGTACCGTCTTGAGTAGCAAACCCGTATTGAGTGTAAAAGATCTGAGTGTGTCTTTTCAGACCGATACCGGTTTTGTCGAGATTACCGATAAGGTAGGTTTCGACATTTACCCCGGAGAGGTCTTCGGACTCGTAGGGGAGTCGGGGTGTGGGAAGACGGTAACGACGCTTGCGGTACAGCGCCTACTGCCAAAGCCCGGCACCCGGATTACCTCGGGAGAGATACTGCTTGGGGGCAAGGATATCCTGGAGATGTCTCTTTCCGATCTGCGGAAGGTTCGTGGTCGTGAGATCGGAATGATTTTTCAGGAACCGGCGGCGGCAATGGATCCGCTCATGACGGTCGGGGCCCAGCTCTATGAGATTTTCGAGTATCACAAGTATTCCGGAAATACACATGCCCGTGTGAAGGAACTACTCACCAGAGTCGGTTTTCCCGATCCGAACCGCATACTTTCGGCCTATCCGCACGAGCTCTCCGGCGGGATGCTGCAGCGGGTCATGATTGCCGCGGCTTTGCTCCTGAAGCCCTCCCTGGTTATCGCCGACGAGCCGACGACGGCTCTTGATGTAACCGTGCAGGCCGGCATAATGGAGCTGCTCGAAGAAATGCAGAGGGAAACCGGTACCGCGATTCTGTTTATAACACACAACCTCAGCCTGGTAGCTCAGTATGCCGCGAGGGTGGCCGTTATGTACGCCGGTCGTATCGTTGAGGAGGCTCGGGTTGGCGATTTTCTCAAAAATCCTCTTCACCCCTACAGCAAAGGATTGCTTGCTGCCATCCCCGACATTGCACTCGGGAAATCCACCCTCACGCCGATTCCCGGTCAGGTCCCGCAACCCAGCGAATTTCTTCCGGGCTGTCGGTTTCGTGATCGGTGTCCCCACGCATTCGAACGATGTGTGAACCGCCCCGAGCTGTCGGCAAAGGAAGAAGGTCATCGAGTGGCCTGTTTTCTCTATGAGGAGGACCATGGCACTTCTTGACGCTCAAGGGATGAAAGTGTATTATCCGTTACGGGGTGGTGTGTTCAATCGCATTACCGGTTTCACTCTGCATTTCTTCGAGC
>CAZEMW010000170.1:0-7158 GCA_964513105.1 uncultured Fibrobacterota bacterium | reverse complement strand
AGGTCCGTCCCCGGTTTCGCAGGTCCGTCCCCGGTTTCGTAGGTCCGTCCCCGGTTTCGTAGGTCCGTCCCCGGTTTCGTGGGTCCGTCCCCGGTTTCGTAGGTCCGTCCCCGGTTTCGTAGGTCCGTCCCCACCGACCGCCGACGCGCTGATACCGGATTCACGGGAAACGCCCAAGGCAGTTTTATACCCCGGGCGTAAAGTTTCACCAGCGATTTACGTTCTACGGCCGCGTTCAGCCTCCGAAGAGAATTCGCGCCACCTCGGCGTAAGATTCCGGCGAAGAACTGTAGTTTATGACCACGGTTTTGTAATCGGGCAGCACCGTGAATGGAAACGGCGCATTTGTTACAACCACTACCGGCTTGCCCCAACTGTGGATTTCCTTGACAAATTCGTTTCCGTACCCAATACGTCGGTTGTAAAAATTCGTCACGATAAACAGGTCCGCCTCATCCTTGCGGGCACGGACCCGTTCGCGGTCTTCTTCCACGTAGTGCAGTGTTGTTTCCACAAGACCAACGTTATCTGAATACTCAAGGCACTTGTCCCACAGGAGACTCGGGTGGCATTGCTGTGTGTTTGTCATTTCGTGCAGGGGATTAACCTGCTCCACCAGCATAGCAAACCTGTCCTTGGGCAACGGTAAGATGTCGTTCTCGTCACGAATCACCTTGATTGCACTCAGACTCGAGTCAATCGATATTTTCTCCACCTTCGGATCCGCGATTCCCTCGTGTGCCTTACTTTCATCGCGAACCGTCTTGGTGCCTTCGAAAAATCCGTAATCGTATTTCACCTTGAGCGTTCGCCGAACCGCATCGTTGATTCGTTCCTCGCTGATCGTCCCATCCTTTACCGCCGCAACCATTGCGGGGAATGCCTCATCGATCACTCCGCCTTCGTCACGAAATAGTATCTGATCGGCTCCCGCATTCAGCGCCAATATGCAGGCCTCGGGTACGTCGTAACGCTCGATAATACCACCCATGGTCACTTCATCGATAATCACCGAACCCTCAAACCCGAGCTCCTCTTTCAGAATACCGGTCGTGATCTTCTTTGAGAGGGTTGCGGGATAATCGGGATCGATTTGCGGGTACAGCGAATGGGCGGTCATGACCGACGGCTGTCCCGCTTTGAACAATTCGCGATAGGGAGCAAGATGAATCTCGGACAGTTCTTCCTTGGAGATATCGATGACCGGTAATCCCCGATGCGAATCCGACACGCTGGCACCGCGTCCCGGAAAGTGTTTCGCACTACAGATCATTCCGGCTTCTTTGTATCCCTTAAGCGCCTGAAGAGCCATTTTGGTCACCACATCGGGATCATCCGACCAGCTTCGTGTTCCGATCTCGGGATTCATTTCATTTGTGTTCACATCCACGCACATCGAGTACGACCAGTCGAATCCCAACGGTAGTGTCTGGCGAGCGATTGCCCAGGGCACATCGCGGGCGAATTCCTCGCGACCACTCTGGGTTATTCCCCAGTAGGTCGGCATGAAGTGATACCCGTTACGGTAGTATTCGGCGCTCTGGTCTCCTTCGTCGTCAAACGAGATGTAGCAGGGAACGCCGCCCGAATCTATCGAGGCCTGCTTCAACTGATTGATCACGTGGGCATACTCGGCATCGGTGAAATACGTACAGGGCAACCCCGGCAGAAAATCACGGTTGGTGCCTTTCATGGTCCGAACCATCCTCGTCTTCGCATACTCCACGTTTGTGCCGCCCGGATCATGAATCGCCGTCCGAATTCGCCATTTCAGGCCGCCGGCAAAACCACAGGGATGATATTCCCGAATTTTTCGAAAGATCTCCGGAGAAAGGATAGTACCAACAAACCCGAGCACCAGAGTCTGTCCGACTTTCTGCTCAATCGTCATTGAATCAAGGATATTCTCCACGAATTCAGATCGCTTGTCCGACATTTTGTATACCTTCTTAGAAAAAAGTGATTCACAATTCTCGGGCAAAATGCATACTGCCCTGCATATCCGGCATATCGCCCCCGTGGAGCGGTCCTACCCCTTGTATCCGCGCACCCCGGCGGCCGACGGCGACCGGACAAAATACGTGATCGCAGGGGGTATCATCAATGGGAATTGCACAACCGAGTCGAAAGCACTATCGTCGAGTCGTAAGGCGATGCTGAAGTTTTCCCCGGGACCGCATAAATCCCTTGCGGGTTCGGGCGACCGGGAAATCTATAATGAGCGCATGAGCCAACGATATCCACACCTTTCCCAGTCGGGAACACAGGTCGATATTCCGTCGGGATATCATGAAGGACGGTCTTCCAGGCCGGTTATCTGGAGCTCCGACGGAATCGGCACTCGACGGTCACGGGCACGGGAGGCGGCCTTAGCGGCCTCGGCATCGGCGGCAGAGATCCACGTATCTGCCGACATGGCATCATCCAGCACCTCCGAGAAGTCATGACACGGGATAATCTCATTCTCAATGGAAGCGACACTCAGATTCCCGTACCTTTCACGTCGGTGGGAGCTGGATATTTTCAGGCTTTTCATCAGTTCCGCGAACTCCCCCGTTCTTTTCATTTCCGACGGAGCGATTTTTCGATCATAGCCTGCTGCCACCAGAGTGAAACCAATACCCTCGGCGACATAACACAGTCGAGTGGGGTGACGACTGGTTCCCGCGCTCATCCGGAATTCAGCAAGAGAAACTGCATAGAGGGCCAAAGGAATGGATGCTTGTACCCACCGGAAACGATCTGGCCGACATCGTGCTTCTCACCGCGCCGCGAGGCGATGTCGTTGAGGCAGAACAAGGCAGACGGGGAACCGTGATTCGCAATGCCCCCTCCGCAAGAGGCATCTGTACACTCTCACCGGAAAAAGAGTCGACGGTCTATTGCCCCATTCGAACCTGTCGAGCGTTTACATCATCGGCCGAAAGGATGGAACCCGAGCAGGTGGACTAATCTGCCGTGTGAAAAACGGGCTTTGAAAAAACTATAGCCCCCCCCGGTATCACGATCCCGGCAGAGCATCTTGCTCACTTCTCTGCAGCATCGGGCCCAGAATACTCCGCGCGAACCCACTCACTGTGATCCAGTGGCGGCAAGCGGCAACCCGAAAACGGGTTATTCTCCTCAGCAAATTATTAAGTTGAGCAGAGTCGGAGATCGATCATAACCAGAGAGATCTCTCTTTTTTGCCGGCCATAATGCGAATGTAAAGCTCGGGTATGAATTTTTCAAAAGAAATATCGACACGACCGATCCGGAGCATACGATTGCGTTGGGGTTGTTTGTGGCCTATTGAGAACGGATTCAGATGTTTCGGGAGGCACTTACTCGTTTGCTGCCTCCCGAAAGATTCAGTGAGTTATTCCTGAACCGGCTTTTTGTAGGTCATTGCCGTCTCTTTGTTACATTATCTACCTGTCGGTAAAAACCGGTGAAACTGCTGATGGTGACATCTTTGAAATCGAGCGGTGTGCGGTCGACGATCACCCAGTAATTGGCATAATTCAAACCGACCACCACCGGATCTTCATACACTTTCTCACCATCTTCAACCATCTCTTCGGGTTGGAGCGAGCAAACGAGTTTCCCGTCACGTGCGCAGATGCATTCCATTGATTTTAACGCAAATGACACCAGACGTGTGGGATACCATTTAGCGGAGGGTCTGTCCCCAACAACAGGTCGTCCCCATCAGCAGGGGGTCTGTCCCCATCATCTTAGTTGCTTGAGGGATCTGAGCTTGGAGCGTCTGTCCCCACTACCCACTACTTGGTACCGCCTCACTTCAGCATTGATTGAAATTCAGTCTTCCCACATACTTTGCAATCATTAGAAGAGCGAATGCAGGGTTCACTCGAAAACCCGTTTTGTCGTAAAAGAATCCAACATTGTGTTCGACGTTTCGGGCCGCACAATAGACCCAGGGAGATTCCCCGGGAACCGGTAGTTCGACCTTCCAGCTTCGCCGACTTGGAGCCAAGGGGAGCCATACCGCGAATCAGGAGATCAAATGGCGAAGCATCCGCTGTAGAGGTCGCCCTCAACGAAAAATCTGCCGAACCGTCTCAGATTTCATCTATCTCGTGTACATTGACTTCATGGCCCACTCGTATGGTTTCCAAGAAAAGCTTTGGAGAGAGATAATGAAAGCTGCTCATGATACAATAAACACAGCTTTGCTCCTTGCCGTTCTAAACGCGACGGCTCTGCCGGCCGGCGACGTTTTCGCGGTGAGCGGGATCGTAACCGATCTGGGGAAACAGCCCGTTCAGGGAGCGATCTTGCACTGTGAATACTCAAATCAGTCGGTATCAACCGGTCCGGACGGTAGCTTTTTTATTGAGATCGGGAGGAGTGAAACGTCCACTCGGTCGGCCGTCCCCGGCGATCTTCCGGAGAAAACCTATCTTAAACCGTGTGTATCGATGTCCTTTGGAAGCAGCCACGAAGCAATCACCGGCTATGACATCTTTGGCCGAAGCCTTCGAATGGGTAAGGGACGGAACAAATGCGCTTCACAGATTATCCTGCAGACTTCGAAAAGTGTATCTCGCACAAGGCGTTCTCCTATTGCCACACGAACCTTGGGCAATGAATCAACGAAGGGCCGTCACCGAGTAATCACGGTCACACTGGACTCGACGACGACCCTACGGAGTGTTCCGGTAACGGGGGCCGATAGCATTGAGATAATCTTACCCGTTGGACAGAAAAGTATCGCTCTGCTTCCCGAGTCCACACCGGCAGCACAGCAGGCTCTTATTGATCGTTTCACCCCAAAGCTTGACAAAATCGAGGTAGAATACGACAGCCTGGGAAATGTGGTCCATGTGAAATTCCTGAACCACAAGGAAAGTGAGCGGACTCGGCTCAATGACGACGATATGAAGGATTTACTCACTTTGCATCGATTGAGAAGCGTCTGGCTCGAAGGGCAGGGCGTTACGGACGAGGGGGTTGCGGTTCTTGCGAAATTTCCCGAATTGGTCGAAGTTCGCTTCCATTATATGAATCGACTTATGCCGCGGGTGACCGCGGATTTCGTTGCACCAATTGCCGTCCATCGAGATCTCAGAGTGCTCGAAATAAAACACAATTTCGGTTCACCTCTAAACGCCGAAACTTCGGTGCATGGCCTCGATGGGTTCCCGCTTCTGGAACGGCTGGTCCTCGACAACGCGGCCGCCGGTCCCGAGGCCGTTGCCTTAATCCATAAGTGCCCAAAGGTCAAAACGCTGCAACTACACCGAACAACCATGTCCGACAGCGATTTTCAGGACGTGGTGGATGCCTTACCACTGCTCGACACGCTCTGGCTTCGGCCGATACGAAACAGCATGACCGAAAATGCCCTCAACGCCCTGGAAGGGCATGCGTCGTTGGTGGAAGTCGGTATGAATCTCGATTTCAAGAACTTTACTTCACAAACCGCGCTTGCACCGTTTGTATCAATCACGACCCTCAAGAAATTCCGATTTGTGGATATAGAGAATCTACAACCCGCCTACCAATGGTTCCGGGAACAACGCCCCGACGTGCTTATCTGTTCCTGGATATATAACTGCCTGTAGCCCTCAAGACACTGAATGACGAAGAAAATGTCTCCTCACTCCTACCCCGGCGTCATTTTTGTTTTGGGAAAGTAGTTCGCAAGAAGGCTGAACGGCGGTTTTCTCAAAGAACTTCACCGTGTGATGCAAACAGTATGAAAATTGATGACCTGATCATGTCCATCCAAAGCGCGGCGACTACCGAGCACTGGGATATTTGTCGGGCGCGGTTCTTCTCGGACTGGTTCTCGTCGTTGTATTCCATCGTTTTGCCCCAGGTGTGGCCGACCGAGCCCACAATCCCATGGCAGTTAGAGTCATCGACGGCGTTCAGAAACCGCTAATGATCCTAGTGCCGCTTCTTCTGATCCGCATATTCTCTCCCCTCCTTCCGCTGGAAGAGTGGAATGAAAAGTCTGCGTCGTGCAGGTAACCGACTGTAAACCGGAAACGATGGAACTGTGTCTGCTCGTGAGTGCCGCCGACGCATCCACCGCATGGAACTTGCGTTGTCACCTGCGCGAAAGCATACTGGATTTTGTGCAGAAGGAGTACCCCGAGGCGCTTCCACGAACTCGTGCGGAGCTGTTCAACTCTCGCGAAGACCGATCCGGAGAGTCTCCCCAGGCCCGGGAAACCGAACCCGTGGAACGCCGGGAAAGTGAATCGGGAGACGAATAGTGCATCGGTACGCTTAGGCCCGGCGACATGCGGTGGCTCTCAGTGTACACCGGGATGAATTCGTATTCGGCGTCCTCGTTTACTCAGATAAATTCCGGTACCTGAATACGAATTGACCTTGCGGCCCACTTCGTTGGTCCCGGTTTCGATGAGCCGGCCCCGCAAGTCATAGAGCCGTTCCGGAGTTCCCCGCTTATATCCCCCGTTCAAAGCGCCGTGACTCTTTGGGCGGTACTTCGCGACTGTCGGCTCCGAAGGTTCCAGGCCGAACAGGTATTCTCCGTCTTCATATACGGGCATATTCATTCGTTCCAACAGCTCGGAGGACAATTCCTGGTACGACCAATCGTTGCTCATGTTCCAGTTTTTTGCACAGTTGATACGGAAATTGATCTCTTTTCGATATTCCCGATGAAATCCGACTCCACTCTCCCACCACGTAAAAGGCAGAATCATAACCCCGTCGAAGTCAACTGTCACATAGTACACGTCTTCGAACGCATGCGTAGGTCCGGTGACGGTTGCACCTTCATTCTTCCCTGTAACTTCCACACTAATATCCCCCGGCGACACACCATCTTCCAGGCTAAAGTAGTACCGAAACGCGAATGTATCGCTCCGTCGGGCAGGCAGATTCGATCGATTATTCAGATACGCTTGAATCTCGACGTAGTTTGAACCGCTGCTCTTGAGTTTGGCTTCAACAAAAAACTGGTCGTCGGCAATACTGGGTGACTCTTCCCGTTGCTCCGCAGGGGGGAAATCTTCAACTATCGTCCCGTCGAACTCCATGGCCATTCGCGCCAGATTGCCGACAAAGCCGGTCATGTAGTTCAAGGCGCACTCAAGCTGAGCCGTGCCGGTAAGCCCTCGGTCTTGAACCGCTTGATTCTGGAAGTCGTCATTCCAGTCGGGACCGCCCGTAAGA
>CAZEMW010000169.1:4098-7159 GCA_964513105.1 uncultured Fibrobacterota bacterium | reverse complement strand
CCGGTTTCGAAGGTCCGTCCCCGTTTCGTAGGTCCGTCCCCGGTTTCGTGGGTCCGTCCCCGTTTCGAAGGTCCGTCCCCGTTTCGTAGGACCGTCCCCGGTTTCGCGGGTCCGTCCCCGGTTTCGTAGGTCCGTCCCCG
The DNA here is from genome assembly GCA_964513105.1 of uncultured Fibrobacterota bacterium. Taxonomy (GTDB): domain Bacteria; phylum Fibrobacterota; class Chitinivibrionia; order Chitinivibrionales; family CAYFVL01; genus CAYFVL01. The sequence goes on along the minus strand of CAZEMW010000169.1, from coordinate 7,019 downwards.
GTTTCGATTCAACAAGGCTGAGTTTTGTAACACGGGAGGACGCCCAGGCCTATGCGGATACCGCGCGAAATGAGGACGGCACTCCTCAAAATTCGTTTGATAGGTCCGTCCCCCGGTTTCCTAAAGTGCTGCAGCAAACCTGCCGATACAGTCGATAGGGACTTTTTACACTCAAAACAGGGAGGTCACCATGGATGGAGCCTCGGCAGTCGGCCAATCGATTGAAGCCGTCAATCAGGTTTTAAAAACGGCGCAAACCGCCGAGATTGAGCTGTCAAAGAAGATGATCAAAGCGGGGCACGAGCAGAGAATGGGCGTCGAAGCCGGAAAAGGGCAGATGCTCGACGTCGTCGGATGACAATGTGAGTGCTTTTTGATCTGATGGGGCCGGTTTCCGTGAGGATTTCGGCCCTGTCTTGATCCCAAGGTGCATTCTCCAGACCTTTTGCCCGCATCTCCTTCTGAGAGCCGGAACAATCGGTAGGTCGTTTCTCCCATTCCGGATACCGCAAACGCGATCAGGCAGTAGTTGGGCGTCCGAAGGATCGTGTTCGCCGGACGATTTATGAGGGCATGTCGTTTTGCTACGGATTCTCAGGGCAACCAAGCCTGACCGGATTTGGCCGATATAGGCCTTCCCCCGCCCTGCAGGATCGGCTTCCCGACTTTTCCGTTTCTTACCTTCCAAGCATCTATTATAACCTCCATGAATTATAAGGGATGTATGAGGGAGATATGAGGGAGATATGCCATATACTCCCGGGTTGGGAAACAAGAGCTTTGAAAAAAGATGTACGATAATGTAATTTGATCCTTTCGAAAACATCATGAAAGTACCTGTGACGGCAACGATTCCTGAAGGGACAAGATCCCATCGCTGAATGTCCACCAGAAAAACGGAAGGATTCCCCATGTTTCGTTCGAAAGCAATCCTTGTTATGCCCATCCTGGCCCAGCTCCTGTCTCTTTGCAGTTCCGATTCTGTTCCGGTTTCCTCCGACGAAGGTCGTTCGGTACTCAACGGGCAGGGAGTCGTGGAGGGATTTGTAACCCTTGGAGGGGAAGCGATCGGCGGAGTCGATATCAGAGTACACCATACATCACTTGCAAAGGTCGCGGTCGAAAACGATGACAGAGAATTTCAGTCGGATGCAAAGCGTGGCTTTTACCAGCTTTACCTCGCTCCCGGGACTTACGAGCTTAACTTTTGGTATCGCAACGAGAATCCCGATCACTTCGGCTATGGTGGAAGATTTGAGATTGTTCAGCATGTCACGGTCAATCCCGACACCACAATTCGACTGGATATCGAACTGACTGGATGGGGTCCTGAATTCTATTTCAAGGGCGAATCTCGGGGAGATCGGCAGGTTGAACTGCAATGGGAGTATGGAAATGCAGAAGGATATGACCTGTACCGAACCGTAGATTTGGAAAAGTGGGAACACGTGTCGGTAGATGAAAGTCGATATACCACTGTTTGGCGCAGCTACGTAGATACGGTTGAGAGGTATGGAACCTATTATTACAAAGTGGATTTTGTCGACCGCGATTCGAAAACGAAATATACAAGCGACACGCTGAAGGTCACCGTCGAAAGATCTTTCCCGGCTATTGACAGATCCAGTCTGACCGACGGCGGACTGTTCGTTTCAGGCCGATTTATTTTCGAAAACCTCCTCGACACCTATCACCAAATAAAAGTTCTTCGTGCCGACGGACGGGCGGAGGATTTCCAATTCGTCTTTCAAATCCCTCTTCAGGACCAATATGCATCGCCGTTTACCTCTTCAGACCGGCACCAAAACCCCCTCCCCTATTTTGAATTCAAGGATATTCTCGAACCCAACCTGTATCTGTACCGGTTCATCGCACTCGATACCGTACAGAATGTTGCAACCGATACCTCAAAGGTGTACTCGATTGATTTCGCTCCTGCCCCGCCCGGGCTTCAGGTCGGCGACAGTGTCACTTTTGTTATGTTGACGGTACTCGATGATTCGTATCGTAATCTCGATGATGCCGAGGTGATTATATATCGTTCTATTGACGATACTTCCCAATTCATCGCTCTTGATACCATTCCGGTACGGGAGCCGAACCGCCGTTATCCGTATGGAACCGTTTACAGAGATCACACCCCGCCCTATGACACCCTTTTCTACTCAGTCCGATGGTTGTATGGAAACAAGCATGTCGGACCGCGGTCACGCCCCGAACGAATTGTGCACACCGGACGGCTTGCGGCCCCGCGCATTTCTGCGGTCGTGGACAGCGGTCGGATGGTGTATGTAGAAGTTGAGCCTGCCCACAATGGTGCTCCCGTTATCCTCTACCGAACGAATTCTGGCGACACCATTCCTGTCGACACGGCCTATTGCAGCGTTGATGGGGGATACCGTGACCGGTGTGGGCTTATGGACTCCACGGGAAGATCGGGCTGGTTTTCCTATGTGGTAGCACACTCGACTGCCGGCGGCAAGATCGGGATCTATTCCGAGGAACGCGGGGTTTATGCTACAAACAAGCTCTCAGCTCCCCCACTGAATCTTTCCAGTAGCATCGAGGGAGTTGAATTGTCAATCATGTACGTACACGGAGCAAACCACTTTATTGTTCTCAGGAAACACGCAACCGATATGAGCCGTCAAATTATTGACACTATTCCAGCCCCCGCTACCGACCCGGACGTCACCCAGGCAGTGTATCTCGACTCCACGGCAAACTTTGGATACATACATTACACTGTTTTCGCACTTGACGAAGAAGGTCGGTCCGGCAATGAATCGTACGTTTCTCTGTATTATTGGCCTGAATAGGACGGCAAAATGGGGAAACGGGGATTCCCCCGGACTTCACCTCCGTCCTCAAACCCCTGAAGATAGAATCCCGCTGCGGGGCGACGACAGGACGTGTACATC
>CAZEMW010000169.1:0-4088 GCA_964513105.1 uncultured Fibrobacterota bacterium | reverse complement strand
CATTCCAAGAGACTTCAGGCGGCGGCCGTGCACCTGAAGATTGACCCAGCCGTAGAAGTGGGGGGGGCGGCTCGATGGTTTTTCGGTAGATGCTCGTGCGGTCTCCATCGAAGGTTACCAGAGACTCAAGCCACGGCCAATCGGGGGCATATACGTATTCTTGTAAGTATACTCTTTTGCAACAAACGCATAATTCTTTTTCTCAACCGAACCTACAAACATTCCTGTGTACCCTCCCAATCCAGGTCATTGCTTACCACATCGATCCATCCCCGAAGCTCTTCAGAGATTCCGCACAACCTGTTTCGTTTTACATTCAAATAAGCGAGTCGCAGCCGAACCAGGCTTGACGGGAGTGTTTGAAGTAGATTGTTCTTGAGTGAAAACCGGGAAAGGTTCTCAAGATCGCCCAGGGAAACGGGCAGGACGGTAAGCGAATTATCGTCGACCAAAAGATGACTCAAATTGGCGCACTTCCCAATCTCCTCGGGGAGCCGTGACAGAGAGTTGCCGGAAGCCGTCAGATGCGTCAGTGATATCAGTGAGCCAATTTCGGGCGGCAAATCCGACAGTTCATTATCGCCCAAGTCTAACTCTTCCAGACGTATCAGGTTGGCGATGCGCGGAGACAGTACCTTGAGAGAGTTAGAACGTAGTTGTAGTTCGACCATCTCTCGACACTCGAAAATCTCGGACGGAACCGAATCCAGACGATTGCTGTTCAGGAATAGACGCCGAAGGCTTTTCAGGTTTTGCAGCCCCGGCGGCAGGGACGCAAGGTTGTTATTTGACAATGAAAGGTTTGTCAATTGATCTAGTTTGATGATGTCCGACCACATGGGGGCAACCGAAACACTGTCCAGAACGAGGTGTCGCAATTGACTCATATCCGCAAGCTCCGCGGGTAAGGAGGACAATGGATTATGTCCAAAGTCCAGGTGAAATACCATATGTAAATCTGCAATGGACGGATGAATCGCCGTGATGCCGCGACGACTCAAATCCAACAGGTACACTCTCTTCGAAAACGTACCGATTATCGAATCCCAGGCCGACACCGGAATTCCTTGCGCTCGAAAATACGCGGTAATTCTGAGCGAATCGTTGTGTCTCACGATAGGGAGAGCCGGCACGTGATTCCACGTCGAAGAGTCCTCATGTGCAGCCCTTAGAGTGAATACTTCACTCCCGGTGACATCCGGCCTGGAGGAGGTGAGAATTGCCCGATAGGTGCCCGGCGGTATACCGTGGATGCGGAAATAATCGCTTTTGTCCAGTTCAACGGTACGGTTGAGGCCGTATATGCCAATCCGAAGCGTTATGGTCGAGTCAATGTAGTCCCGCGATACCGATCCCTGCACCCTCCTCAAGGGTTGAACCGTCAAATCACCGGGATAATGAAAAGAACTGCTCCCTGTGCCGACAGCGGTTCTCAGATGGATTCCCCGTCCGTCGGCAGTGACGACTTCGACGGCATAGGTATCGGCGGGCAGCGAATCGAACCTGAACAGGCCGGTAGAGTCGGTTTTTGTCTTTCTGGGCCAGATACCTTTGTCGCCGAGTGATCCGGTATCCAGAATCAAAAAGGTATCGGGAGAAATGGTGACCTCTGCGTCGGCTACGGGAGACCCGGTCGGATCAAGTACTCGAGCTGATATTCCGTTTGTAGTCTCGGCCCCCGCTCCGCCGGACGAGACCGGATCGATGTTGCAGGCAAATACCAGAGCCGCGATACAGACAGCCCAAAGCCTGCCGGACTGAATTCGTACGGATATCCGATTAGCTTCGGGTAGACGCGAGAACCGTTTCACTGAACCCGCCCCGGTTGGGTTCCCGGACGCATTGGACGGCCCCGGTCGGTTGTCGGTCGGCCAGCTCGTATCGCATCGGACAGGTTTTCCGTCAGAGGAAAGAGCTGAACGTTCATCTGGTAGACGCGGTCGGCGTCCTCAGTTGCCATATTGAGTATGTCCGAACGAAGCTCGGCAATGCGTTCACGTACTTTGTCGATCATACCGGTGTGGATCGTGACCGTTACCGTGGAGATATCCCTGAGTTCCACCGGATGCCGCTCGAAGGACTCCTCCGCAAGGGAGATGTACCTGCGCTGGAACTCACGAATGGCATCGGATCGCCAGTGCTTGCCGGTTGTCACATATTTATCGCATAATTGGTATGCGCCATCGCCTGCCTTTTTCACCAGATGCACATCCTCGAGTAGTTCCAGGGCATCCCGCGCTTCCCGAGCCGAAATCGCCGGCCGGAGCAGTTTCGCCAGCTCATCGGGCGACGTAGGCTTCGGAACCAGACTCAACAAGGCCCGAACTGCATTATAGTACCATCGCGTGTAGAATCTGTATTGATCTCGCTCAACGGAGCGCATCGAGGGCGATGCGAGCGATGTCAGCCGCTCGAATGCCCTTCGTTTTTCGGTATCGGATCGCGCCTTGTTGAATTCCATAAGTGCAACCAGATACTCCCGCTGTTTCTTTTCGAATTTCAGAAGCTTGCAGAGGGGCTCGACATGCGAAGGGGTGAGATGGCGTTTGCCCTGGAGCACTTTCAGAAACGACGAGTGATCGATCCCGATTTTTTCTCCAACGAATCGCAGGGAGATCTGGGGTTTTTTATCACGCAATTCCTGATACTTGTCGCTAAGATATTGCCGGTAATCAAGATACGTTCGTATGTCGGCCATAATCGGGGGGATCCTTGGAGAGCTTTTGGACATTTTGTTCAAGGTACACAATTCTCGCCTCTTCCGCAACAGGAAAAGAAAAAAACGGTGGCGAAATGTCACCACTTTATTGCGCGCCATGCCGCCTTATGAAGGCTTTCAGCAGGAATTGGGGCTATCTTTATCGGCAACAAATGCCACCAGGGGCATGGAACTGAAGACTTAGTCGAGGAGGGGCTTAATGCGGAAATCAATTGTCGGGATCTGCGAGACCGGAAATCATTGTCGATGGATATTGCGGTGCCACGGGCACATTTCTTCGCAAATGGCTGTATGGGGTGCACTCGCCGCGCTTCTTCTGCCGACGACCGGCTCAATTGCCCGCGCCGAAGACTTCACGGCTCCCGCCGAGTTTCGAATCGAATCCAATCTGCTGCAGCCGAATCCCGGCCCGTTCACCGCCACAATTGGAGCTATTGAGACCGGTACAATGGTGACCACGGAATTCGAGCCGATGGTCTATAGGACCAAGTTTGAGATCAAGGGCACGGCGCAGGACGAGCTGATCATCGACCATAATGCGACAAATGCCTACCGGACCTATTCCGAGGGTTTCTGGGACGGCGCCGAGGTCCGAGTGTATCGTGTTCGAAACGGATCCTTCTATAGAGTTTGTGATGAACGGGTTCCCGAGGGTGGATATACCACCAGTGGTTGGGAATCGATTGTTGGTGACCACGACAAGGTAGTCAAGCCGACAGTAACGGAAGCCCGCATAAAGGTGGGAAAAGACTGGCGTACCGGTGTCCCATACTATTTCAGTGTTCGTTCGGTGGGAGAGGACGGCACGGAGAGTGGACCGTCAAACATCGTTTCCGTCTCACCCGATTCGTCCTCGAAAGGATCGGTGGATAATTCCCTGAAAAATTTTGAGCCGATCGATGAATCGAACACGTCTCCGGACGCGCCGGTTAATCTTTCGGCCGCGGTGCAGTCAAACGGACAAATTCTGCTGCAATGGGACGCTCCGGCTTCCGACCCTGCCGGATATCGGGTATACTTTTCCGAGCATGCTCCTGAAAATCACAAGGGGTTTCACCTGCGTTTGACCACGAACGAGGGATCACACCTGATCAAAGATGGTGATCTGGCATTTATATGCACTCAGAAGAACCGTTTCAATCCCGATCACGTGCGTCATATCCGGTACAACAATAAGAGTTTCTCCCGCGGAACTTTCATACAGGAGCTTCCAGGAGACAAACCGGGCATGGACTGGGAGCTGGTCGAACATCCCGGAGAGATACCCCCGGAGTTTACCGACCACGGTGAGACCTGCCTGAAATTGACCCTGGAAGCCGACACGGTTCAGTTTGTGAGCGGAGATCGTTTTGCAGGGCACAGCCAGGAC
>CAZEMW010000168.1:0-7161 GCA_964513105.1 uncultured Fibrobacterota bacterium | reverse complement strand
ATGGAAGGGTTCGCGGATCTTCACCCGCTTCTTCCCCAACTCCGGCGCGGAGGGATGTTGACTCAGGGGGCGCTTGCCGTACTCTATGAGCTTGAGCAATTGCTCGGAGAGATCTGTGGTATGGATGCATTTACGACCCATCCCCTTGCCGGTGCGCATGGTGAGCTTACGGGCATGATGCTTATTGCGGCATATCACAAGGATAAGAAGAACAAGAAGACCGAAGTTCTTATTCCGGACGAAGCTCACGGAACCAATCCCTCGAGTGCTTCGATTTGCGGGTATTCCGTTCGCGCGGTGCCGACCGATTTGGAAACGGGGATGCTCGATGTCGAAAAACTCCGGGAGATGATCACCGATCAGACTGCCGCGGTTATGTTGACTAACCCGAATACGCTGGGGATTTTCAATTCTGATGTTAAACGGATCGCCGAAATTGCCCATTCCCATGATTCCTTGCTGTATTACGATGGTGCGAACTTGAATGCCATCATGGGGAAATTCCGTCCCGGGGATGCCGATTTCGATGTGGTACACGTTAACCTTCACAAAACCTTCGGTACCCCCCACGGTGGGGGAGGTCCGGGGTCGGGACCGGTTGGGGTCAAAAAACACCTCGAGCCGTTCCTTCCGATTTCGCGCGTTGTGAAACGGAACGACGGAACGTATGCCCTGAACTATGACTACCCGAAATCGATCGGGTACGTAGCGCCGTTCTACGGCAATTTCTCGGTCTGTCTCAAGGCGTATGCATACATCCTTATGCTTGGCCGGGAAGGTCTCACACAAGTAAGTGAAGATGCCGTTTTGAATGCAAATTACGTTATGCGTTCGTTGATAGACACCTACGATGTGCCTGTCAAACGGACCTGTATGCATGAGTGTGTTTTGTCCGCGGCGAATTTTGTGGAGCACGGCGTTCGTGCCGTTGACGTCGCCAAGGGGTTGATTGATCGGGGCATGCATCCGCCCACAGTATATTTCCCCCTCATTGTGAAAGAATCAATGATGGTGGAGCCTACCGAGACGGAGAGTAAGGAAACGCTGGATCGCTTCATCGCGGCGATGAAGGAGATTGCGGATCTGGCTCGTGAGAATCCCGATAAGCTCCATGAGGCTCCGATAGCGGCTCCGGTTCGTCGACTGGACGAGACGAAAGCTGCGCGTGAGATGAACTTTGCCGCGCTTTGACCTTTTCGGTGACGGCGACGCGGAGGTCGGATCAGAATGAACAGTTCGCCCGAATCCATGAAACCCTCACGGGTTCGAACACATAGCGGATATAAGGCGGATGAATACCCGACTCACTTCACCGACGGAGAGATTGAGTATCAGGTGATGGACATAGAGGACCGCTGGTATGGTCCCGAAACGGCATACTTCCGGGTGTTGGCCGACAATAGTGGCACCTATATTCTCCGAAAGAATTTGCGCATGGACCAGTGGCAGGTTCAAAGGCTTGGGGAGCGTTGAGTTGTTGTTCTGCCGGACCATATGAGAAGGGCGCCCTCGAAAAGAGCGCCCTTTTTGATAGAGTTCCATTTTTCATTTTTTTTACGAAGCTTCCGCAGCGGCGGCAGCCGGCTCGGTCTGGGCCGGCTTAACCGCGGCAGAAATCCCTGCGGCGACAAAGAGAAGCACGCCACAAATCGTAAATGCGAGCGGGAAATTCTCTAAATCACCCAGCCGTCCTCCGAGTATCGGTCCGAAAATCCCACCGACGCCGTACGACAGAAATATCCAGGGGTAGTTCTGCCCAATGTGTTTCGTGCCGAACGTGTCGGCCGTCATGGTGGGAAACAGAGCGAAATTGCCGCCAAAGTTGAATCCTATAAGAGTGGCGGCAAGAAAAAGGAGCGCCGGGGTACCGGCCATAGGAACAAACAAAAGCATCAGTGCACCCTGCGTCGCGCACATGATAACCACTGAAAGCTTTCTTCCAAGTTTGTCGGACAGGCTCCCCCATGCTATTCGGCCGATACCGTTGGCAAGCGAGAAGAATACACCCATAGCGGTACCGGCGATCGCGCTGGCGGCTGAGAAGTCCAGCCCGGCATTTTGCAGTGCCTGGAGTGGGAAAAGCTTCATCAACCCAATGGTCATCAAACCCGCGCCCGCACTGAATGCAAAGGTGAGAAATATCATATAAAACTGAGCCGTCTTCAGCATTTCGCCGGCAACAAGGTTGACCCCTTCCGCCACCTGTCCTGTTTTGGGCGGGGGAGCTACCCAGCCTTCGGGCTTCCACCCTTCGGAAGGAAACACCATCCAGATTCCCCCAATAATGACCATGGCGGCGAAGATCACTCCATAAAGGATGAATGTGAATGAAAGACCTCGCGAAGCGATTAGATCGCCCCACGCGCCGGCAAGTTTCACCCAGATCAGTGCGCCGAATCCAAATCCGGCAACTGCCAGCCCCGTTATGAGTCCCTTCGTGTCGGGAAACCATCGCATGCCGACCGCAATCGGGACGACGTACGCAAGGCCGATCCCGCTTCCCCCGATAATACCGATGGTAATGACGAGTGTTGTGGGGTTGGGGGTGCCTTTGGAGGCGAGGCCACCCAGTATGTAGCCCAGTCCGAGAACTACGCCCCCCAGCATTGCTAGTCTCCGTGGCCCCCATTTGGGCATCATTCTGCCGGCGAGTACCATAACTATTGCAAAGGATGCGAGTCCGGCGGCGAATACGAATTGAGTTTGTGCGCTGGTCCAGCCGGCGTCCTTGAGCGCCGGTGTAAATACCGACCAAGCGTAAATGGCTCCCAGAGCGAGCTGGATCAGTATTGCGCCGACTACGGCGAGCCATCGGTTCATGACCTTTTCCTGCGCCATTCTATTTCCTTTCAATTTGAGAGCTGTGTCAAAAGGGCCGAACACCGCACGATCGCGGCATTCGGCCCAAATAGCTTCCGTAAATTACCTACTGACGATCATTGACCAGCGAATTCACCACGCCGGGGTCTGCCAGCGTAGAAGTGTCGCCAATCTGATCCAACGCGTTTTCGGCGATCTTGCGAAGAATACGTCGCATGATCTTCCCGGAACGGGTTTTCGGCAGCGCGGGAGCAAACTGAAGTTTGTCCGGAGTTGCAATTGGGCCGATTTCCTTACGCACATGCTTGACCAGCTCTTTCTTGAGCTCGTCGGTAGCTTCGGCGCCGTCAACCAGCGTAACAAACGCGTACAGCCCCTGCCCCTTAACGTCATGGGGCATCGGTGCAACCGCGGCTTCAGCCACTTTGTCATGGCTCACCAGAGCACTCTCCACTTCGGCCGTCCCAATTCGATGTCCCGAAACGTTCACTACGTCGTCGATTCGTCCCATCAGCCAGTAATCACCGTCTTCATCGATGCGGCAACCGTCACCGGTGAAGTAAAGGTCTTTATACATGCTGAAATAGACATCGATGAACCGGTCATGGTCTCCCCAGGTGGTTCTCATCATGCCGGGCCACGGTTTGCGGATGCACAGCTTTCCGCCTTCGTTGCGGTCGCATTCGGTCCCGTCTTCACGCAGCAACACCGGTTCAACGCCGAGGAAGGGACGACCGGCAGAACCCGGTTTAAGGGCCATTGCGCCCGGAAGGGGGGTTATCATGAAGCCGCCGGTTTCAGTCTGCCACCAGGTATCCACGATCGGGCACTTGCCCTTCCCAACGTGCTTATAGTACCACATCCACGCCTCGGGATTGATCGGCTCGCCGACCGAACCGAGAATCTTGAGGCTGGAGAGATCGTACTTGGCAGGCCACTCGTCACCCTGTCTGATCAGAGCCCGGATAGCCGTCGGGGCCGTGTAGAACTGCGTTACCTTGTATTTGTCGATAACTTCCCAATATCGTCCGGGATTCGGGTACACCGGAGTACTCTCAAACATGACACTTGTGGCACCGTTGGTGAGCGGTCCGTAGACTATGTAGCTGTGTCCGGTGATCCAGCCGATATCCGCCGCACAGAAATACACGTCGTCTTCTTTGAGATCGAATGTCAGTTTATGGGTGATTGTAACCCAAACCAGATAACCGCCGGTTGTGTGAACCACACCCTTCGGCTTACCGGTCGATCCCGAGGTATACAGAATGAACAGCGGATCTTCGGCATTCATCGGTTCCGCCGGGCATTCCGGTGATGCATCGGCCATGACTTCATGGTACCAGAGATCTCGGCCCGATTTCATCTCGACATCAACATCGGAACGTTTGACCACCACGACTTTCTCAATACTTGGAGTATCGGCCACGGCGGCGTCGGCGATCTTCTTGAGAGGTACGTCTTTCCCCGCGCGTTTGGAAACATTCGCGGTGATAAGCACTTTGCAGTCGGAGTCGTTGATACGATCCCGCAAGGCGTCCGAGCTGAAACCACCGAAAACAATCGAGTGTATTGCCCCGACTCGGGCGCAGGCCATCATGGCAACCGGCAACTCGGGAACCATTCCGAGATAAATGCAGACACGATCACCTTTCTTTATTCCTTGAGCCTTCAGAACATTTGCGAATTTCGAAACTTCTTCATAGAGTTCTTTGTAGGAGATTTTTTTTGCTTCGTCCGGTTCGTCACCTTGCCATATAAGAGCGGTCTTGTTTTCGCGAGCCGTACCGATATGTCGATCAAGGCAGTTATAGGTTACATTGAGCTCGCCGTCTTTGAACCACGTGTGTTCTACTTTTCGTCCGGCGGTATCCCAGTTATACTCTCGTCCGACAGTCGGCTCCTTGGACCAGGTAACGAGCTCCTTTGCCTTTTCCAGCCAGAACCCGTCGGGATCATTGATTGAGCGGTCGTAGAGTTCCTGGTACTCCTCCATCGATTTTATGTACGCCTCTTTCTGCAGGTCCGCCGGAGGTTGGAATTTCTGGCCCGCCTGCATAAAGGACTGCATGGAACCTTCTCGTGCTTGCTCGCTCATAAAGTCTCCTTCCATCGATCTGGATGGTTTTTCCGACTAACATCCTCCGCGGCGCAGATGCACATCGGAGGGCTTCACAAAGTTCTTTGATTAATATAGGTCAGAATCAAACTCAAATACAAGCTTTTCATGCATATTTTATCAAAAAAAAGCAAAAAAAACCAGAAAAGAACGTCAAAAGGTGACACTTTGGGGTATAGCGCCCAAAAACGGCATTTCTAACCGAACAGAAAAAGGCAATATCGCCGACAATTCGGCAAGCAAGATGCGGGAGTTTGTTCAATAGCGCGGGTCAAACGGCGCAAATCGGTGGGGTGGACTTGGAATGTTTGTTTTTCACGGCAACTGATGTGTACCTGTTTGAGCGAGTCTGAGCGAGGAAAGCGCGCGACCGACGTCGGTTGTATAGCTTCGCAGCAGGAAGAGGCGGGATTATGGAACCGGGGAGGTGGACGTTCGGTGAGATTCGGATGAATGACCGGGAAAGCGGGAATACGGGCACCTTCCCGAGAGTAGTCGGGACTCGGTGCCCGTTTCAGAAGCTTTCGAACAGACTCTAGTTACCCAGTTCTTCGGGAGTGAAGAAGTATTCTGTTTCCTTCTTCGCGTTCTCGATGCTGTCACTGCCGTGGCAGGCATTTCTCTGTATACTGGTGCCAAACTCATTTCGGATGCTGCCGACTTCGGCTTTTGAAGGGTCTGTTGCTCCCATTGTTGAGCGCCAGTGTTCGACTGCATTTTCGTGTTGAAGAGCAAGAACCATAATTCGGCCTTCGGTCATGAATGCCACCAGTTCATCGTAAAACGGTTTCCCCTGGTGAACAGCGTAAAACCCTTGCGCCCGCGGGGCGGTGAGATGCATGACTTTGGCCGCGATGATTTCGAATCCCGCCTTTTCAATCCTGTCGATAATCCGACCGCAGGCTTTGGCGGCGAAGGCGTCCGGTTTGATTATGGCGAGCGTACGTTGGTTTTCCATTTCAGTCCTTTCGTTTCGGCCTACAATTCTCAACGGTTTCCGTTCGGCGAACCGGAGGAGAAAATACATTCATACTGCGAGAGGCTTCGAGCTTTTCCGCGGGAGCCCCACGGCGCGTTCCGGGAAATGCCGGGGGCCGGGAATCTGTTCGAAAGCTGTGCCATCCATCGTTTATATTCTTAAGTCGATTCCCGGCGTGGCAAACTGGATTTCAATTCAGCTGGGGCCGGATTTCCAGGTATCCATAATTCCGGTTGCGTTGTTTAGTATCTGTCCGGAAACTACCCGGTTATCGAGTCCCGAATTAACTTCGGGAAGATGAACCGGCGGATTTGGGCCTGAAACGGGCACCTTCCCGATTGAAATCGGGACTCGGCGACCGTTTCAGGGGGGCGGACAGGCACTATTTAGCCGTCGGGAAAACCTTTTCCCCAACTGTATCGTCCCATATCTATGGATAACAGGCAGAGCCTGGGCTGAGTGCGTCACTTGGTCCGGCAGGTATTCCAAAATCGTGCAAGGGGCCTTCTTATGTTGAAATATGTTGTCGTTTTCTCAGCCATAGCAACCTGTATTGCATTTCCCGCAAAGGCGCAGGATGAAACCGTTGCACCCGATACTTCCAACACAACAATCGAGGAAGACACTTCGGCAGGAACTGAAGAAAAGCAGGCGGGAGACACGCTTTCTCCGGGCACCGCTACGGAAGACACAACCGAAAGTTCCTGGGAGTTCTCGGGAGAGTTTTCGGACAATGAAGAGCAATCCGTATTATACGTAAGGTCTAATCCTGCCGGTGCCGTCGTGGAGGTGGACGACAGTACGAGAGGAAATACACCGGTAGAGATTACCGGGCTTGGTTCGGGAAAGCATGTGTTCAAGATCATGAAGCCCGGCCATTTTCTCAAGAAAGTCACCGTAACGCTGAAGGAAAATGTGCGCGATACACTCGATTTTGACCTGGTGAAGCCGGTCACGATTAATCTGACCAGCGAGCCGACCGGGGCTGCGGTTACGATCGACGGCAAGGACCGGGGAACGACACCCGTGACCCATTCCAAGCTGAAACCTGGTGAACACGATATCACTATTTCCGCCGATGGATATCGCTCATTTGAAAAGAAACTCGAGATAGCGGCCGACGACAGTCTTCATGTGGTCCTGGCCACTGTAGCGGCCGATGCCGCAGAGAAAAGCGAACAGGCCGCAACGCCGACGAAGAGTGAAGACAGAGGGCTGTCTCGCGCGGTGCTGAACAAGATTGCAT
>CAZEMW010000167.1:3916-7182 GCA_964513105.1 uncultured Fibrobacterota bacterium | reverse complement strand
GATAGAGCACAGGTTTCCTAAACCTGGTGTCGCAGGTTCGAATCCTGCTGGGGGTATTTTTTTCACCACTCGAGCATTTATTGCGGCAAACCCGCCTCCCATCCCGCAGAGACAGCAACCTTTATTCCGAAAGGGTGGGACACTCCTCAGCGGTTGGACCTCAGAAAGCCTTGCCCCGGATATGAGCAGCAGTGCCTCGTGCCGATCCGCCACCGACCGACGGAGTGGCGGAAGCGAATCAATCCCCGAAGTGCCTTAGAAGCCGACGGTTACCGTCCCGGTTGAAAGAGTAATTCTACCCGCCGAATCAGTTAGCCGGATTCGTCGGACGTAGTTGCCGGGTGTCAAACGGTGCGCACCGATCGGCTCAATTTGCGTCCGTCTTCCGGATTGGGGACTCGTCACAACATGGGCCACTCGTCTGCCGGAAAGGGTGAAAAGCTCCACGCGGGCTTGTCTGATTCCAGGTATCCGCAGGTCCAGGAACAACCGTCCTTTTTTCTGAACGATACGACACACTGCCTTATCATCCGCAAACGGCAAACGGTCGTCGTTGATGTCGGCCCCCGGAAGATCCCCTTCTTGTATTCCGTCGGGATTAAAAACCGCCAATCCTTTGTGCGTACCAAACCATATGTTCCCCGAGGGATCACTGTCCGCACACGACACAAGATCATCGGGCAACCCGGAGTTGGTGCGGCGATAATGCCTGAACGTTTCGCCGTCGAACGAACAGACTCCCGCCGGTTCAGGCGTTTCATAGGCGGACAGATACCCATTCCCCCCGGAATTCCGGGGTTTCTTATGCAAAGCCGTCCACACTCGCCCCGCGCCGTCGACGGCGATCGGATTCGAAAACATGGTCGGCAAATCGCTATTCAGGGTATCAAAGACGGTCCATGAATTTCCGCAATTCCGAAATAAGCCGTTTCCCCACGTTCCGAACCATCGACACCCGTTCGGATCAACCACAAGACCGACAATCTGTCCGGCGGGAACAGTGTCGTCTGAATCTCTCAACAGAAACCATTTGTCGTCGGACGAGTAGCCGACACAGCCCCTGTAGTCGGGTATACTATTTTCGCGCCCGTAAAAACCCCTGTGCCGGTGCTCATCTCGGGTGACGAACCATACCGTTCCGGTACAATCTACGGCGGCGGGGTACAGTGAAGTCTTTTCAATTCCGACTTTTTCCGTCACATCGATTCTGGTCCACTCACCCTTGTCGTACCGACTGACATATACTATAGATGAGTCCTCGGGAAACTCGTAGCTGCGGCGGTATCCTGTTTGTCCGATCCAAATGCACCCCCGACGGTCCTGAACGCTCGAAGTTGCGTCCCGGTCATGCAGCTTTAATGCAGAAGAATCGAAAACGCTCCCACCATTTTCCCCGAAGATTAGAACCGATTTGTCCCGGGTTCAGATCAGTTCGTCGGCAGTCTTTGTGAGAAACGTACCTCGATCCGCCCGGCGGATAAAACGTCCTTCCTTCCACTCATAGAGTCCCCCCCAGGAGTAAGCCCCGGAGCTAAGCCATTTTGAGCCGTCGGTACACAGGGCGATGTCTGCGATGCTGTTACAGGGAAGAGGGGACGTCTCATAACCGATACCGGACCACTCGGTTCCGTCAAATCGGAACAGATCACTCGATCCGCCCCTGATGTACTCGTCCGCATACCAGATGTGCCCTGCGTCGTCAACAACCATTCCCGCAATACCGCTGTTGCCGTAGAAGGAATCGTCTCCAGCAAATTCGTCGTACTCCCAGAGCCCCCCGTCGTACCGCACAATCCCCTCACTTGTCCCTATCCAGAGCACGCCGCGAGAGTCGATCAACACCTTTTTCATGTTCCATCGCGCTACCTCGGAGGGCAGGTCCCGGACAGGCGAGACAGTATCCTCTGCGAGTGTAACAGCTCCCAGCGTCGGCCCCACCGCCCACATGGTACCCGAAGAATCGAATGCTATATCAAAGACGGTATTTTCGGTAGCATATGAAGTCCAGTCCACACCGTCGTACTTATGAAGACTTTCTCCTTCACCCCAGAATGAACGTACGCATATCCAGACGGCTCCATTCGGGTCGAACTCTATGTCTGTAATGCTTCCCCTGAGAATGCTCATGGGAAACCCGGGAGCCTCCTCAAGAAAATCGTCCCATCGATCTTCCCGGTAGATGCGAATCCCAACCCTGCTCAGTCCAACCCACAAAGCCCCCTCCCGATCGAACGACATGACCGTCGGGATTCCATCGTACTCCGTCTCACGGAGTGTTCCAGGCGGTTGCCGATCCCGCCATTCGCCTTCATGAAAGGATACTATCCCCTCTTTCGTCCCGACCCAGAGTACCCCCTCGGGGGAGACGGCGGTCGCGGTCACGGTGTTGGAAGGAAGCATGGTATTCGAGGTATTATATGCTTTCATTCGCCGGCCGGTGTGTGTACTCAATTCCAGCACCCCGCACGATTCGGTGCCCGCATAAATAACGGTGTCTGATACCGCGAGGCAGGTCACATTCTCACACAAGCTGTACTGAATCCACTTCTCAGAGCATGCGGGAGGGGAAAAAAGCGCGCAGAGATGGAAGATGATCCAGCCCAAAGGCCACATAGAGGCACGAATTGAAACGGCGTCGTTACGGAATGGCCAAAGAGACATAACCACTCTCCTTTATTGTTTTCTGACCTTCCTCGGTCATCAACCAGTTACGCAACTGAACCGCGTTGGCCGTTTGGGGGGTATTCTTCCTTACCACCGCATATACTTCGGTCCACAGCGGGTACTCCTTTTCCCGGATGGTCTCGTACTTCGGAAAGATCTCGTCAAGGGCGAGCATTTTTATTTCATCGTTCGGCGCCATTCTAATCTGGAAAAAATACACCGTATATGCCAGCCCGAACGGCTCATGAGGAAGGCGTAGATATGGTCCCATCATGCCATGCGCGACGAGATCCGGGGCATCAATCATCTCAAGAGTATCCATTACCATGGAGAGCATGAGTTCCTGACTTCCTGATGACTCGTTCCGCTGAAACGCAATGATTGAAGTGTCGGGACCTTCAACCTGGCTCCAGTTGGTAATATCTCCGGTGTAAATGCCCTGCACCTGCTTCACCGAGAGGCTGTATACCGGGTTGTTTTCATGCGCAATGAATACGAAAGCATCTCTCGCCACGGGTTCGATTTCCAGCTCGACACCAAGGCCGCGGGCGAGGGCAAGCTCAAGTTCGGACGGTTTTCGAGCCGCGAGTATCAAATCAGTT
>CAZEMW010000167.1:0-3906 GCA_964513105.1 uncultured Fibrobacterota bacterium | reverse complement strand
AAATCAGTTTCGTCGGATATCAGGTTCTCATACGATCCGTGTGTTCCATTATGGGTTACCAGGTTGTTTACACTGTCCGCAAAAGCCGAGTTCGAAGAGTACGCAACGGCGCGCGTGGTCCCATCGTGATAATTATCCCATCCATATGAGCAGCCGAGGATCTTGCATGCTACGATAACGGCGAGCGGGTGGGCGGATGTTGAACCGTCCACGCGCGGGTAATTTTCCGCGGAAAAGGCGCTCAGGTCAACCGGTGGGTGGAACTCCGGGTCGTGTGACGAACCCTGGTCCCGGTACGCGGCAGGTTGGGAGTCATCGCATGATAGAAGTACGAATCCGGCAAAGAGAAGACCGACAAAGGTCGGCAGGTGAAGACGCATCAAAGAAGCCCCCTTTTTGTGGCGTGATCAATTCCTGGAGAACACCAATAAGAAAAATATAATGGGACTCAGAGGTCCCCCCAAATGCGGCGGGACCAGTTGAAATTCTCTGTTCGACAGACCCATCTTCAACCGCTGATTTCTTGTTTGTCGAAGGGATTATGCGATGGATGGGCTTGCACTGATCTTGCGTGGTGTAGATCCCGCAAGTGCGGGACGAGATGCTGATGCGAGCGGGGGGCGAAATGAGCACAACCGAAATGCAGACGCAGATTTTCCGTCTCCTGCCGGCCCGGCGCATGCGCGAAAACACCTGTTCATTAGTTCAAAGCGCCGCACTGCGTTGTGCGCGCATTGCCGAGATAAACCCGCGATTCAGGCGCTTGAACGAACTTTTTCACATTCCGGTTTTGCTCTACTCAGAAATATTGAGTTTGCCCACCGAAAGGGAAATGCTTCCCGGTTAATCGATCTCGACCGTATCACGATCCTCCCGACACACGAAGCTGATTATCGATGTTTATTACCCCGCGCGCGTACTTGGCGGCGGAGTATGCCGCGCTCAACTCCTCCCAACTACCCAGTGTTCCGGAAAGCGTAACCTTCCCTCCCCGAACTTCCACAGTGATCTTCCGGGGATCCACCTTTTCGGTTCGCTCCATCGCGGACAGAATTCCCGAAGCAATGGTTTCGTCTCGCGGAGTGCTGTTGGGCACGACGGTCAATCCGTTTTTGACCTTCTCACTTCCGGCCATCTCCGAGGCCAGTTCCTCGGCTCGCATTTTCTGCCACAGATTCTCCACAGACCCGCTTAAATACACGGTGCCGTTTTCAACACCGGCTTTCACCGTATCGAGTCCCCGATGGAGGGAGAAAACAGATTCCAGGGCCGACTGAAGCTCCGCCCCTTTTCGCCGCCCCCCATGTACCGGTTCCCGTACCTCAATCGTATTTGCCACCTTTGCAATTCCGGGAATCGCAAAGGTATCCTCGACCGCCGCCTGTTTGACCAGAGGAGAGGAAGCAGTTCCACTCAGCGTAACCGACAAATCATCCCCAACATCTACTTGTATATCGCTTCCTTCAATTCTGCTGTCCCACAAAAGATGTTCCACAATGTCCTTCTTGATTTCAGCCACATCTCGGCTCATACGGCACTCCCGGCATTGGACTTGGTTACAGTTCACTTGTTCGATCTGTTTCCCCGACGAATTCCATCCGAATCCGGAACACCCCGAAAGGCTCATTGAGTGGACCGGTCTTCTGTGAAAAACAGACCTTGAGCAACTCCAGAACGCAATCTGTATGCCGGCCGGAAATGAGTGAGTTCGAGTTCGGAGACAGGGGCAAGCCTGGGCAGCCGGAGCCGGACACCTCGACCAGGGCATCCGGCCCAAAGGCAAGATTTCGACTTCTCGGGAGGCCCACTTCGGAAGGTTCAGTGCATCGAAGTGCGGGTCCTGGCTTGGCCAAGAGCGAAAGATTCTCTTCAACGACAAAAATTGCGTGCAACAAAGGATTAGTTCTCTGGTTCATACCGATGATCAGGCATGCTGTCCGGAGAGCACGAGTAGCCTAACGGACGCATGTCCAGTATTCGCCACTTTTCGGGCTTTTCCGATTCTCGCTTCAATGCCGCATGCACCACTTTCGCCCGGTAGCTGATAAACTCCGATCCATTGACAACATCGAACGTGTCACGATTCGGAGGCGTAATAATCACCAGGGAATCTGTTTCTACTTCCGAGAAACAGCCGGTTATCACCGTATCCGCCGGAACGAACCCTTCTTCCGGAGTTGAATCTACATACCATTGATGCATTGAACCGTCCCGGCGTCGGTAGTACCGCAGATGCTCTCTCTCAACGTCGGCGTAGTACGAGGGTTTTTCCCCCGTCCGGTAGTTAATCGGTGAAACGTAAAACGATTGATCCAGGGCGGATGGATGTCGCATATACGCGGAATCATCCGCCATATACCCAAACGGCGCATATGGCAAATCAGGAAGCAGATAAGAATCCTCACAGTCGGAGCGGACCCTGATACGAGTGTAGTTAACACTGTTTTCGCATGCGTAAGCGAGATCATACTCTCCCTGAGGTAACTTCTCGATACTGAAATTGCCATTACTGTCCGGTACGACCGAGGCATCGGTCCCCGGTACGAAAACAGTAAGACATGCCGGGGACACGCCCGGCGGCGCCGCAATTCGTCCTCTCAGACTTATCTCGGGTCGTACCTCGAGATCAACGGTCACCCGATTGTCGCGTAACACGATTTCATTCTGAATCAGACCCGACAGACGACGGTTGCCGTCCCTTTTTTCCCCGTAAAGGGAGTATTTCCCCGAAGGAACACTCTTAAAAGTGAATTCACCTTCAATACTTGAAACCGTCCGGAAGTTTTCTACCGTACTATCGCCTTTTTCAACGACCACACCGTTTCTCAATACGAGTTCGGCACCAGCCGCCGGCGAACCGGTGGGCAATCGCACTGCCCCGGTAACGGATGCGACCGCCCCGTTGGGCATATCCGATCCTCCTCCCGCGATGCGCTCCGGTGATCCGCTACATCCGACAAGACCATACACTGCAAGACCAACCAGCAACGTGAGTTTGAGGTGAAACGCTTTCATGGCCGTCCCCCCTCGTCGTCGGGGGTTCGACGCAATCCCCCCTGAGTCAAAGGGAAAGCCTGCATATTGATTTGATAAACCCCATCGACCAGGCTTTCGTCTTCGGCCTCCGCCTCGTGCAGAATCCTCACCCGGATTTCATCTATCATCGCGATCGTTTTCCTGTACAATTGTTCACTCATAGCAACCGAAAGACCGGAAATGTGCCGTTGATCGACCGGCAGCTCCTCGGTAGCCTCAAGTGCTCTGAGCAAATACTCTTTTCTGACTTTTCTGGTTACCGCCGAGGGAACTCCGCCCGCGGTGACCGATTGATGCTTCTGAGAAAAGGTACCGTCGGTGTTCTCCACGAGTAAGCCGATGTCGACAAGCGTACCGACGGCTTTACGTGCCTTTTCTGGAGTGATGGCCGGACGGACCTGTTGAGCCAGTTGGTTATAATCGCCTTCCCAATCCGAATGGACCACCAGCTCGCGGATCACCGGATAGTACCACTCGTCATAGTAGGCGAATTGATCCTGATTGATCCTGTAAAACTCGCTCGCCTTGCGCAGTCGTTCCATTTCGCGGAAATGCCGCTCCCGGTCTTCAATCGATTTGGCCTGATTGTAAAACACAAGGTTTTCAAAAAAAGCCGCCGCCCGGCCGGATAGACGAAGTCCCCGAATAATCTTCTTAACGGATTTCTCCGTGAGGTTCCGTTTGCCCTCTATCACGTGAGCACAAAAGCTCGATGAAGAAAAGCCTGCTCTGCGAGCAAAGTTTCGATGAGAAAATGTTGCCCTGAGCTGCTTCTGTTCCCTGAAATAATCCTTCAGGAAGCATCGGTAGTTCTCGTACTCGTAGACTCTTTTTGATGGTTTTTCCATGTACCGCTCAGCATCTCTCTAG
>CAZEMW010000166.1:0-7184 GCA_964513105.1 uncultured Fibrobacterota bacterium | reverse complement strand
CACCGTCTGGCCGCACCGATCGTTTTACTTGTTCTTTTCTCCCTGTTTCCAACCGCCAAGGGCGCCTCAACGTTTCAAACCGATGTGAAAAGTGAACCGCAACCGTGGACGCACACGAATTTCCCCGACGAGGATTCGCAGTTCACATTCGCAGTCGTAGGCGATCGCACCGGCGGGATGCGTCCCGGAGTGTTCGCGGAGGCGGTTGAGAAGCTGAACATGCTTCAGCCGGATTTCGTCATGTCGGTCGGAGATCTTATTTCCGGGTATTCCGAAGACAAGGCCGAGATCGAGGCTGAGTGGGATGAGTTCGATTCCCTGGTGAATCGTCTGGACATGCCCTTCTTCTATGTGCAGGGCAATCACGATATCAGCAACAAGTTCATGCAGGATCTTTATGAAAAGCGACGGGGACGTCGATATTACCATTTCGTGTACAAGAACAATCTATTTCTTGTTCTGGACTCACAGGAGCCGCTGACGGCCCACAAAGGCAAAGCGATTTACGACGAGCAGTTTGAATATGCGAAAAAGGTCCTCAAAAAGAATCGCAAAGTGCACTGCACCTATGTCTTTTATCATCAACCGATGCACCCGACCGGAGACAGCGGGCGATGGCCCGATCTGGTGGAGCTGCTTGCGACACGTAAAACGGTTATGTTCGCCGGACACTGGCACACGGCGAACAAATCGATTGATGGGAATATCACGGCGTACCGGATGGCGACTACCGGCGGGGGTTCCGATCTTGACGGGCCGGTATTCGGCTCAATGGATCATATTATGTGGATAACCGCCACGCCCGAGGGACCAATCGCTTCGAACATACTGCTCGACGGCATCATTTCGGATGATGTGGCTGATCCGATGGTGGCGGAGTGCCACAAAAGAATCATGAAAACCAGTCCCATTGTGGTCGAAACAATTGACCTTCGGAAGAAAGGTTCCGGCAAGCAGGCTCTCACCGTGAGGGTGTTGAATCCGACCGAGAAACAGATGAAAATCAGGCTGACCCCGGAAGCTCATCCGCTGATCGGCGGCTCCATTCCACGCACATGGCTTATCGTAGCACCCGGAGATGAAGAAGACATAAGAAGCACGTTAACTCTCCAGCCCCTGTCGGGAGGGATCACCGTACCACCCGCGGTTCTTACTTACACCGCATCATTCAAAGACAGGAATGATCATTGGCGTGAACGCGACGGTAGAGCCGTCATACCGGTTCTCCAGGAGTGGAAAATCTCTCGGGAGAAAAAAGCTGTTACAGTGGATGGGGATCTTTCGGAATGGGGCAGCCTTGCGGTATCCTGCCCCGAACCTTCTCAATTGAGTTTCACCCCGGATACCTGGTACGGTCCCGACGACGTCTCAATGGATTTCGATGTGCGATACAACGATACCTATTTACTGGTAGGGCTCCGGGTTCGGGACGATTCGCTCGTTATCTCCAATGCAGATACCGCAAATGCAAAACCGTGGTTTCAGGATGGGGCTGAAATCCGTATCGATGCACGTCCTGATTCGGTTCGCTCGGCATGTCGTGGAAAGGGCGAGAACAAAGAGTTCCTGATGCTTGGTCTCTGTCCGGGAACAACGAAGGACAAGCCGGTAGTTGTTTCTCCGGAAGCTTTTCCTAAAGGAACGAAGTATGCATGTGTGCAAACGGGGGAAGGCTATGCGGTTGAAGCCGCAATCCCGATCGAGTATGTGCACCGATATCAGGGCACCGACTGGGACGGCATCAGGATGAATGTCAATATCGGGGATTTCGACGGCTCGGTAGCCGATCGCGGAGATGCCGCACAGTTTCAATGGCGTCCCGATTGGCGGTCGGGCAACACATATGCGGGGTCGGGGACGTTTGTTAGAGATTGACTGGTGCTCGCCCGGGGAGGAGCGTTGATCGCCGTACATCGATACACTTCCACAGGTCGTACAGAGCTTTCTTACCAACGTCCGATTTCGGGAATCGTACAACGACACCACCGACGTCGACACCGGGGTGGCAACACAGATATTTCGTTTCGATTCCGAGTCCGAACAAGCATCGTAGAAAGGTTGAAGTGAGTGATAAACAGATACAATCTTACAACAAAAGCATCCGAGTACCTTCAGAAATTGTGCCACTTCAAACCCAATCGTCGCACCGGCTCGCCCGGCAACAGAGCCGCTTGTGATTTTTTCGCCGATGCCATAAGGCCATTCGGTTTTGAGGTCGATACCACGCCGTTCGATGTTCCGGATTATCAAGCCGACAAGCCGCATCTCCTGTATGAGGGGATGCCTTTCGAGGCATATACCAGTCCGTATTCACCCTGCTGCGATGTTTGCGCCGAACTGGTAACTGCTTCCACGGTTGAGCAACTGGAGAATGCAGAATGTCGTGGGAAGATACTGCTAATGAAAGATGAACTCTGTGAAGAACAGCTTATGCCGAAAAACTTCGTCTTCTACAACCCCGACTCTCACAAGAAATTGTACGCACTACTCGAGAAAAAGCAGCCGTCGGCGATAATCACGGCCACGGCACACAAACCGGAAATGGTCGGGGCATTATACCCCTTCCCGCTGATAGTCGATGGGGACTTCGGTATCCCTTCAGTGTATTGCACCGATGTTGTTGGGGGTGCTTTGGCCGAAAACACCGGAGGAAAATGTACGCTCATTGTCAATTCCGAGCGGATTCCTTCGTATGCGTACAATGTACTCGGACGCAAGACAGGCAAAACCCCCTGGAAGGTTATCGTGTGTGCGCATATCGATGCCTATGAAGACACTCCGGGGGCATCGGATAATGCTTCGGGGGTCGTTGTCCAGCTGCTTCTCGCTGAATTGCTTGGTAACTTCACAGGAGCGTTCAACCTGGAAATTCTTGCTTTGAACGGTGAGGATCACTACAGCGCGGCGGGGCAGATGGATTATCTGCGGAGATATGGATCCGAGCTCGAGACTGCACAGCTTGTAATTAACATTGACGACGTCGGCTATACAAAGGGGAGAATATCCTGGTCGCAGTATGGGGTTGAGGGTACCGTGAAGCAGGCACTCGCTTCGCTGCACCAATCTGAAGCCTTGATTGACGGTGAGCCGTGGTTCAATGGGGATCACATGATTTTCGTGCAAAAGGGAATTCCGGCGCTTGCATTTACCTCGGAGATGCTTCCCGAATTAATGGCCACGATCACCCATACGGAAAAGGATACCCCCGATATTGTCGAACCGGCAAAGCTGGTAACGCTTGCGGAGGCATTGAGCGGAGTACTGGAGTGCCTGTAAGATGCTTTTCGAGGTAGCAACAGGATTCCTCCAATCTTCAGCCGGGATCTCAGGCAAGTCCGACATAGTGTGTTTTTGGAGCTCTTAGAGGCTTCTAAACGGTGCCCTGGTGTTCGGATAATGCCGACCCGAACTGCAATCCGACCCCTTTTGACCCATTGTCCGGTTTGCCGGTACATTGAGCGCCGCGCTTCGGATGAGAGTCGCTCCAGTTGGTGATATATTTAAGAGAGAATGACGCCGCCGCCGTTGTTCTCGTTTTCATCGAGGTGTATCCGCGGTTTTTTGGATATCCGATTATCATTGCGGCGGACAAACAATCCCTCTAGCCACAGGAGTTTACCATGAACGGGACCACCTCCGGCGTGCGTTCTCTTTCCGCCCTGCTTTTTCTGTTCTCTGCGATGATCGTACCCGTATCCGCGTCTCTCCCCGACGCGGGGTCCGCGCGTACTTCACTCGACATTGATGCAGGGTTGGCGGTGGTGGTGGGTACCGAAGACGGCGTGTTTGAGAGCAGCCTCCATAACGGGGGGAAGGTTCTTGTCCACAGTCTCACAACGGATCCCGTCAAATGCGCGCAGGCCCGAAAACACCTTCTTGACAACCAACTATATGGCCTGGCCTCGGTCGAACTGGTCGACGGTTTCACCCGTCTGCCGTACTATGAGAATCTGGCCAATTTTCTTATTGCCGATCTTGATGAACTTTCCGCAAAGGGGCTCACGAAGACTGAAGTCATGCGGGTGCTTGCGTACGACGGAAAAGCGTACCTTCGAGAGGGCGGAAGTTGGACCGTCTTGCATAAGCCCATACCCGCGGGAGCCGGTGAACACACCCACTTTTTCGCCGATGCGGGTAAGTCAAACATAATTGACGATACACTGGCGGGACCTCCGAATGCGTATCGGTTTGTAGGAAAACCGGCTTCACGGTCCGATGACAACGGGCATCGTGTCGGCAAGAACATCGTGTTTTACCGAGCCGGAAAGGGACGTGCTCAGAAACATCCCGACGGACCGGAAAGACTGGAACCGGAGATGCTCTTTGCAAAAGATGCATTCAGTGGCGTGTTCTTGTGGTCGAGACAGATTGGAGATTGTGCGCGGGAATGGGGGGTGGTTGGTGAGAAATACTTCTGGGTATGGAACCATCTTACCGATTATGATTCGTTGTATCTGGATGCGGTAGATGTCAAAGACGGCAGTACGGTGCATCGGTTGCCCATTTTCAGGGGAAACTGGCTCGACAGAGACAAGAGGAAAACTGAACCGTTCGACACCGCCTCGTCGTTTAGAGGCAGAATGGCCCTGTTTGCAGCCGACGGACTCCTGGGGCATACGTTTATTGGGAAACTATGGATACGCGACGAGGCCTCGGCCAACGAAAAATGGAGCAAATCGCTTGAGCCGGGGCTTTGTTATCGCACGGTGCTATGCTCCGAAGGGGTGGTTGTTGCGGTGGTGTCCGAGCACGGAAACGACCCAAGCCTCTCACGAGCAGATCCGTTCGTTTCCATTATCGGCTACGACCTGCAAAACGGCGATGAGCTCTGGCGTATCGACGGCGATGAGTTGTGGAAGGATTCCGATTTCGGCCCCACAACCGAGAAACCGGTTATCACCGTACCGTGGATGTCGGGTGCAAATGAAGGACAGGTTGCCTTTCCGGCCTGGCGAATTCCGGCCGATGAGGTCGGCAATCCGAAGAAAGAGTATGATGTTCTTTTTTCACTGCTGACCATCGAAACCGGTGATTTCAAGTGGCAGCGAACCGAGAGTTTTCAGAACAAACTGAGCCATGTATCGTGGTACTACGATTACTATGTCAAAGCAGACCGGGTCTTGCGCTGCCTTCTGGAATGGGGGGAAGTGTGGAACAGAGAAACGGGCGAACCGATGGATGAGGCTTCGTGGCCTAATAAGATCCAAAAGAGTGAGACATGTGAGTGGCGTGGGCTTGAGACTTTCAACCTGAGAGTGAACTGCAACGGCGGCACGGCAACTCAGAAATATCTTATCCTTGACGCTTATCATCCGTGGGAGTCGGTTCTTTCATTCGAGTGGAAGAATCATGGCCTTAATAAAGAGAACGCACTTCCGACCTATCATCTGCCGCGGCTGTTCTCCAACGGGTGTCTGCACTATCAGACTCCTTCATACGGAAGTATATACAATACGCAAGGTGATTGCAGTTGTGCGTCCTACACCGGATGCGCCAATGCGACCTTCAGTCGGTATCCGGCCATTGCCGTTCCCGATGCTCAGCGCGTCAACGATCAGTATCTGGATGCAATTGCGCAGACGGCTATTCCGCGGCAATCCGTTGCCGATCAGAGCACGGTCGGTTTCGACTGGCAACTGCCTCGCGAACGGGTCGGTATGGTCTATGCCGGACCGTTTACCTACGGTCGAGGAGACGGTAACTTTGAAGTGTGGGGATACAGTAAGCATCGTACGCCGACCCTTGAGGTGGGCGATCTGGTAATCGACGGTTACGTCCATGAACACCGCGTGACTGCTACTCGCAACGGCGAGGTGGTATGGAGTTTTATCGCCGGCGGACGTCTTGCATCTCGTGGCGGACCCGTGTCTGACGGAACACGCGTTTACTTCGGGTCGCACGACGGGTACGTATACGCTGTGAATGTGAACGACGGTTCACTTGCCTGGCGTACTCTTGTGGCGGTCGAAGATCTAAGGATCGTTGGTTTCGGGCAGATAGAATCGGCGTGGCCGGTCTTCTGTGTCCTGTTACACGAAGGGGCCATTTACACGAGTTCGGGGCGGCACCAGGAGGTCGACGGAGGTGTCCGGTTCTTCAAAATCAATGCGGATGACGGATCTGTGGCATGGCACACCAAATTCGTGAGTGGAATGCTCACCAATAAAGAACACGACAACTGTACCGGTGTGAAATCGGTTTCACTCCAAAATGGAGATCTCGCGATACAAGACAACAAACTGATTATCCATCCGCACCACGTGGATCACATACCGCTTGATCGTCAAGTGCCGGAAAACATGAAAGCGCCGGGGCATCAGTACCGCAAGTTCCAAACGCCGATTTATTCGATCGATCTGTCGAATCCCCGGGATTCGATTGAGTTCCCCGGCGGCCTCATTCCGCCGAATCCGGTGGCAGAAAGTGGCCCCGATTACAATCCTTCGGTTCGGGCCGGCGGCTACATGAAGAGAGTTATGGGCCAATTCGTGCGTATGGCACACTCGGCAAACGGCGTCCGCATAACCGCTCCGCCACGAACCGCCTGGGAAATTGAGCTTTACACCGTCTCCGGTCGTACGCTGCACAAGGCAAGAGGCGTCGGAAGTGCCTTCGAGCGGATTGATTTCAGTCGCTTGGCAAAAGGATACCATATTCTGCGACTGAATGCCGACGATCTCAAGGAGATCCGCAGAGGTGTTCTGATCGTTCAGTAGTCTCCGGTGAAGCGATATCTGCAGGAAAGGCCGGTGATCCGACGCGTGTCGGCATCCCGGCCTTCTTGCTTTAGACTATGTATCCGGTAAATCCACCCCTCACTTTCCCGATGATGATCGGGAATCACATTTTTTGACGATTGAACAGCCTTCCAAGCCCTGTTAGGGGCATTTTTTTCTCAAATCCGTTTTGTGGGGACTATTTTTCACTCAATGGTATCTCTTTTTCTGTTTCTTCCGCAAGAAGAAGACTACTACCGGTAGGGTCCTTCAACCTATAGAATCCTATCGTAGCCCTCAAGGCAAGCCTCGACAGCGGGTAATCGTATCTCTGGGCAATGCCCGGATCCCGGAGAGGCTTCGAGGTGTGGTTGCACAGGCGGTGGGGAACCACGTACGTGGCCTTATGGAGGTATTTTCTATTGACGACAGGGATACTGGGCAGTGGGTGGATTATGTTGTTCGCCG
>CAZEMW010000165.1:0-7195 GCA_964513105.1 uncultured Fibrobacterota bacterium | reverse complement strand
TGATATAACTCCGCCGATAGGTCTTGAGTTGGCCGGATACGCCTTTGGTCCTGCCAAGGGGATTAACGATCCACTGTTTGTAAACGTACTCATACTGAAGAGCGGGAGTAAAAAGGTGGTCGTGGTGACCGCCGACCTTCTTGGTCTGGATACGGCGATAGCGGAAGAAATCCGTACCGTCATTATGAAGCGAACCGGTGCATCCCGGGAATTCATCCTCATTGCGTGTTCGCATACCCATTCAGGCCCCGCTACCATGACGCTGAGACGTTGGGGGGCAATCGATGAAAGCTACGTTCGAAACACCGTTGAGAAGGTCGCAACGGCAGCTACGACGGCCAATGAAGCTCTTCGAGAGGCCCGTCTCGGCCGGGGGGCGGGAGAAGCACGGGGGATTGCCGACAATCGAGTAGATAAAAAAGCGGGTTACAGATTCAGCGAGGTCGGTGTCCTTCGGGTTGAAGATCTTGATGGAAGGCCGCTTGCGGTGTTGTACAATTTCGGTTGCCATCCGGTAGCCGCACACAATGACCGTAACCTGATCTCGGCCGATTATCCCGGATATGCCGCTAAGACTATACGGGAAAAAATGGGGGTGGAGGTGAGCCTCTTCACACTGGGTGCCGCCGGCGACATCAATCCCGCTCACTTCCATCACTTGCGCTATGCAGAACAATACGGAACTCTCCTGGGCGAAAAAGTGGTTGAGGTTGCCGATTCGACCGAATGTTCGGAGGATAATCCGGAGCTGAGCGCCTTCTCGGAAACAATCAGTATTCCCGTAGAGGCCCTTCCTGCTCAAGGAGAGCTTGAAAAATTGAAGGATGAATACGAGAGCCGATTGGAAGAGCTCCGGAATGCAGAGGGAACAACGTATCCCAAGCTCATGCAGGCTCACATTCATCTTGATTGGGTGACCGCGGCTCTGCAGCTTGTGGAATCGGATACCACCCGGAATTATATGCCTATGGAGATACAAGTATTAAAGCTCGGTGAGTTCGTTATGACGACAATGCCGTGCGAGCTTTTCTCGGAAATCGGGCACCGTATACGGGAAATCTCGCCTTTCAGTCACACCAATGTCGTTACCATGGCCAATGGAGTCCTTTGCTATATTCCGACAAAACAAATGGCCATGGAAAAAAAGTCCTACGAGAATACACTCGCACCGCGTGTGTATGGCGTCTATACTCCGGCGCCGGAAGCCGAAGATGTTATCGTGCAAAGCACGGGTGACCTACTGAGGAAAACTGCGAAAGCTGAAAAACTCACGTGAGACCGGCATAGCTTTGATGAGTCTGAGAGCGGTGAAAAGGCCGGCTTTCAGGAATCCAGGTACGAAACGGATCCACGATCGACCACTCTCGGGACGACCGCAATACTGCCGTCACGACAATTCCTTGTGACTGGCGTAATTCCCGAAAGCGCATGGAATGCTTGGTATCCCATCTCTTCTGCGCCAAAATCGACGGTGTTGCACGGGAAAACAGTCGAGTCGTAGTGATTGTCAAAGGAAAGCGTGGAAATCTCCTGCGGGACAGTAACCCCCATGTGGTATAGCGTGCGTAAATACCCCCGAGCCGCTACGTCACGCGGAAAGACTATCGCGGTGTTTCGGTCGTCTAAAAATGAAATGAGCATTTCCCGTGCACCTCTGAGCTTTCCATATTCTGATTCGTCCATTTGGGGCTTGTCTTGTAAAAAACGGGCGACGTCGGCCTGCGCGGCAGGAGAGAGCTCGTAATCGGGTGCTGTTGAGTGTCCTCCATATTCGTAGGCCACAAACGCGGCAGCTTTGCGAAAACGGGGGGTTAGTGCCCAGTATTCAGACCTCAGTTTGGCGAGGAGATCATCGAAGGACATTGATTTGTAGTAGGTGCAAACATCCATGAAATTCACGAATTCGAGGTCATATTCACGTGCAGATTTCAAGAGAAGATCTCCCCTTTTGCGAGACCAGTCGGTCTCGACAATGTCGACGTAGAGTAATCGCTTGTGACCGTGATCTGCAAGATATTTGACCGCGGACCCGGCAATGCGGGTTTCGGAAAAGTGAAAATGATAATAATACGGAGATATGTCGGGCGGGATAGGGGTACGGTGCACTTTATCGAACCATACGAACGGTCTCTTCCGAAGTGCCAGGGAGTGCGCAAGCCCTCTGAAAGAGGGGTAGTTTTCGGGGGCCCCAATAACAATAGATCCGAAATACAGGTGATCAAGCCTGTCTATGAATTCATCAAGATCACTCATCATTCCGTACGGTTGCAGGTTCGATGGGTTCCTGTTGGAGATAAAGAATGGCTGAAGGCGAAACCCGAATCGGGCGGCCTCGGCGGCAAACCGGTCAACGAATTTCCCCGTCCTGACATTTCTGAAGCTTTGCCAGGTGTTTGAGGTGTTCTGAATGGTGATTATTACCGGGAGGTCTCGGGAGGATTGCCGTCTGGGTTTGATGGGACGTCCCACAATCCAGGATTTTCCCTTCCGATAAATGAGGGAGTCCTCAGAAAGCTGCTTCAAAGCCTTCGTGACGGTGTGAGAGGATACTTCAAACTCAAGAACAAAATGATCACGTTTCGGCAGCCGTTCGCCAACTATGTATTTCCCGTCGTAAATCCCTTTTCTGATTAACTTATAGAGTCGGTTGGAGGAAGATAGAGAGAGTGAGCCGTCGGTGTCCGTTCCATTCTCGCGGATGATATGTATGCCTTTTCCCGTACCGAAGTCGATTTCTCCCCTCTCCCGCAATTTACGAGCGGCTCTCAAAAGCGCTCGCTGGGGGATATCGAGCAGGTCCGAAAGGGTGGCCAGAGGCGGCAGACGGTCGTCACGACTGAGTTCAATAAGAATACGTAAACGTTTGATAATCGCAGTATCTGAATGTACTTTTTTCATATAATAGGTTGTCGTTGATTGCGAAGGAAACTGTGGCCGGAGGTCGGGAATTGTCCCGACTCCAAACCATATCTCAGAAGATCCTGTCGGCCGGTAAGCCGCCTTTCACACGGAAATCGGTAGAAATGGGGAGACGGCACCCCAAATTTGAAATGTAGGGCCAAAAATGTTTCGGTCTTGCCGCCTCGTGGTGCTATCGTTTCGAAATGGGTGACAGAAATCCATTTCCGGACTCAGGGGCGCCCCCACAGGGCTATATTGCCTCCTGATTCAGGTATTCCCCTCATACCGGTGTACATGACCGGTGAAACAGCTGATGGAGACGTAAATTTCTCCGGGCGATGAAGGTTCGCATTCATAGAGCACATCCCGAGTACCGATCCATGTCCGAATCGAGATTGCGTGTTGTTTCGTACTCCCGGTTTCGGCGAGTTGGATTTATTGTCCGAAAAATCCACGCACATTCGGACGCTTCTTTAGAAACAAGGGAAAATTTCTGACTGGTGGCTGAGCAAAAGGCGGCGCCTTGTACTGCGACGCACAGCGATGCACTCAGATGCGGCGGGGTGAGCGCGCCGAAATCTGATTTTCCGGTCTTGCGGTCTGAGAGGTGAGCTTATGAGAGTACGATTCTGTTTCATTCTTTGCCTGTGGCTTTCCGTTTCTGTCTCCCTCGCTCTTGAGCCCGAGCTGACGACCAGCTATGAGGAGGCTTCTGATTTCTTCTCCGGCCGCAAAGCAAAGATGCTTATCAATCTACCCGATTCCGGTGACGGTGACGGATTCTCCGTGTATCTGTTGGACTTTTGGGAAAATCCGCTTGCACTCACTAAACTTGATCCCGGAAACGGACATGGATTCCAAAAGGGGGTACAGGACGGCGAAGAGCCGGTATTGAGTCCCGACGGGAGCCGAATCGCATATCGCTCTACCAAAGCCAATGAAATTGTGGTGCGTCAAGCCCGGAAAAGCGGAGAAGACAGGGGATTGGGGGTACACGGCTATGAGCCCCGGTGGTGGGTTCATCCGACTACTCGTGATGAGTATATCATTTACGTCTCTGTCGAAGGAGACGGGGCTTCCGGAGTCGGTGGTGACACCTATATCCAGAAGCTGAAAACTGGAACACTCGAGCCCGACGGACAGGCGGAGCACTTGATACAGGGGTATGCGCTTCGCGCCGGGCGGTCGGGCGACGGGCGCTTCATGTATACGTCGTACCCGGGATGGGCCATAGCAGCCGTACGACCGGAGGCGACCAAACATGCGTTTGAACGGTTTCTGGTGAAGGGCTCACGACTGTGCAATGCGAGTCCCTACCCCGGAGCAAAGCCGTATATGCTGTATCTCGCACCGTATCACGACAGAATTTACTTTGATCTGTGGTGGCCAACCCGTCTCGAGGATCTTGAAAACGTAGGGATGGTTGATTACACCGAATTCTCCAATCACTACGACTATCTCTCCGCTACCTGGGGTGATACGACCGATTGCGGAAGGGATTGCTATCACCGGAATACCGCGTTCCTTTACAACATTAGCGAGAGGAAGTGGCTGAGAGTCGCCCAGAATACAAACACCACCAGTTTGTGGGTCGAAGAGCCTTCGGAAAAGCCTTCCAATCCGGTTTTTACCGTCAACAATACCGAGGTCTCGACCGAAGGCTGGTTTGCCTATTCCTTCGAAAACACGGCCACACTTGATTTGTGGTGCGATTCGAATCACGAGATCAGATATACATTCGACCTTGATACCCTTCCCGTATCTCAGTGGTCCACCTACTCCCAGCCGCTGACCATTGACAAAAGTCGGATGGTGTATGCCGTTGCGACTACAACCGCGAACGGTCGTCGGATAAACAGTGACATTTGCAAACTGATGATGTCCAGGTCCGAATCCCACCAGGGCCTCACGTTCGGAAGTGTAACCCGAAGTTTTCCGAAAAACAGGCAAACACCTCTTGATATACGCTCGTTTGTAAAAGCTATGGACGGCGAAAATGGCACGTGGTTTTCCCCACTCGAGCCCTATATCGACTCTGTGGCAGAACCTGAGGGTACTTCGGTAGACGTTTTTGTCGGTGTGCAACTGGCGGCCCCTCGCGTGCTCGATTCCGTGTTCTTGTTTATCGCCTCGGCCGGTGCAAAAATACAGGGGTCGAATGCCTCATGGAACTCCGGATATGAAGATGTGTACACCTTGTCGCAGAATGTGGAAACCGAGGAGACCATAACGATAAACGGATCCAAAGCATACCGCTACTACCGGTATCTTTTTCCCACTCCGCACGAACTGGGCAAACTTCATGAGCTGAAATATTCGTTCGGTGACAGCACGTCGAATTACGTTGTTGCCCCAACCATTTTGCCCTCCAATGGTTCCTTTACCGATTCCCTGTTGATAACCCTGACGGTCGATGAGTCGGGTATCGATATTCTGTATACCCTGGACGGCACCGAACCGAACAGTTCTTCCCAACGGTACACAGATCCGTTCTACATAACCACCAGTACTCATCTTAAAGCCGTTTCGCGAAAAAACGAACATCTTAGTTCCTCAGTGTCGGCTGTGTTCACCAAGGTCGATGAGGAGCTTCCGGCTCCGGTAATTAATCCGGACCAGCATGTGTTTCAAACAGAGCAGGAAGTAGTATTGGAAAGTAGCGTGGAAGATGCCGCTATCTACTACACTATTAACGGCGGTATTCCCGACGACAATTCTGCCCGGTATACCGAACCCATCACTTTAAGCAGTACTGCCGTCGTGCGCGCTCGTTCCTATAAAGAAGGATATGCACCGAGTCCGCCGACGTACAAAGTCTTCGTAACCCAGGATGACAGCCAATCGGGAGAGGGTATTCTACGAACTCCGAATGGGGGAGAGAGCTTTGTGCCCGGCGACACTATGGTCATCCGCTGGCAAACCTTCAATCCCGACCTTTTCAATGTAGTCAATATCGAGCTCAGTAGCGACATGGGTGCGTCATGGGAACTTATCAACAGCGATAAGTCAATTCATCTCAAAAACGGAGAATGGGGTGAGTTCGCCTGGGTAGTACAGGATGAAATAGGTGGCACATCGATATCCTCGGGAACCTGCTTTCTGAGAATTTCTCAGTATAACGGTCCGGTGATAGACAATTCCGACGGCGCGTTTTCCATTAACTCATCGGCGGCACTCAGTCCCGAAAGACAATATGCCTCTTCAGTTCGGCCCGTATCCATACAAACGGGGGAAAGCTCCATTGAGCTTCGTGTTCACACCAACTCTCTTGCTCACATTGTGCTGTTTGCCTGCAATGGCGCCGAAGTTGGCCGGGTCGATAATCCCGGTGTTGGAAAGACGTCGTTTAGAAATCTCGCGCATGGTGTTTATTATCTTCGTATTAGATCCCGCGACGACAGGTTTGATGTACGCAAAATTCTTTTCAGTCCTTGAGCGGGAAAACCGGACACCTGGTCATACATGCCCTCGGCATGCGGCTTAGGAGCAAGATGCATAGAGTCGGACACCAATGGTGTTTCGAGCAAACGCAGAAATAGACAGGTCTTTACGCCCAACAATAATTCTTCGTGAAAGAGGAAAGGGTATTCTGAAATGCCTCTAAAAGAAAAAACAAACACGCTAAGGGGTAGGAGCCGTTTCCGGATTTTTTCAGCCGGAAAACCCGCAAAGAGATTGGCCTGCGCTCTGTTGTTGCTGTCGACCATCGCAGCCGATGCCGGCTTGTTGCGGGCCGCGGCCGTCAAAGTTAATGTGACCCCGGAAGAATGCTGGAAAAAAGTCACGAATAAGCCGAATAAGTTAACTGAAGGCTGCGCACCCGACGACGTGAAGGACAGTAACTACGTGCGGTTTGTGGTTCTTAGTGTGGGTGATAAAAAGGCTGTCGTCGGAAGCTGGAATTTCCTGCTTATTCCCCCTGATGGGGGGCTGGATGGGGGGCTTCCAGAAAATATCGCTTCGGAGGTAGCCCGGGCAGTCGGGACAACCGAAGACCTCGTGTTTCAGGTTGCGACGCACAACCATAGTGCACCCATTAAGGGGGCGGACGGGAAAGACTTCATATCGGGAAAATACCTGCAGCGGGTCATTGATTCCCTGGAGAGTGCGGTTGCCGGCATGAAACCGGTTCGAATTGGGTTCTCCGGCGCTCGCGGCGACAGCCTTTTTGGCGCCAACCGAAGGCCGGACTGGGACCCGGAATGGAATCTTCCGTTTGATAATTTCGTCTCCCTTTTGCGGATTGATGATGAGGCTACCGGGGTTCCGATGGCATGTATGTACGGATATCCGG
>CAZEMW010000164.1:0-7218 GCA_964513105.1 uncultured Fibrobacterota bacterium | reverse complement strand
CGTACGTCATTTCACGCACGATACATAACTGGTTCCAGGATCCGTCCGTTAGTGAGATGGGACTCGTGGAAACACTCAAGAATTTGTTCTTCTGATGATAATACACCGGTATGCTGCCGGTTTGTCCATCAAGGGTCCGAGACATGGGACACCAGGAACAACGACGAGTCTGCCCGTAAAAATGGGAGTAACACGGTGCCTGCGAATGGTTCGCTCCGAACAGCTTCTCGGCGGCCGAATTCATGTACTCTATATTGCTGTCGGGTCCGACCACATAGACCGCGTCGGGCATGGATTCCAGAATAGTTCGGCTTTTCTCCCGACTCAATTGGAGTTCCCAGGTTCTTCGACGCAGCAGATCTTCTACATTGTCGAAAGCGCGAGCCCGTTTTGCCCGGTCGATCAGGAGTGCCAGGTACTCCGTGTCATCTTCCCGATGCACAAAAGCGTCGGCACCGGCCTCGAGCACCCCGGCGGCCCTGTTCGCCGTTTCATCGACAACGAGAATAACCAGATCATCTCGTCTGTTTCGAAATTGTCGCACCAAGCAATGGGGATCTCGCTTGATTTCGCGGCTGTCGGCCACCAGGACCTCAGTGTGCCCATCGCTCACGTGCTCAAGAGCTTCATCCTCGGTCGTCACGTGTTCAGCCTGAAACCCCAGCTTCTCCAGTGCCTGCGCACGTTCCACGCCCCTTTCGCACTCTGTGTCAAGCACGACAACATTCCCTCGGTTCGGCACATACGCCGTGTTGGTAATCGCCGCAATCGTATGTATCAGTTCATCCGGCTCAACCGGTACTGACAGAAAGGCATCGGCACCAATCATGAGCGTGGTGCGCTGCGCTGCATTGTCGTTGAACACTGATGAAATCACTATTACCGGTATTTCATTGTAATCCGCGTACTCGGCTGAGCGAAGTAGTCGACAAAACTGCCACCCGTCCATGCCCGGCATCTGGATATCGGTTATGATAACCGACGGCTTCTCCATTTCGGCCATATCGCGCAAAGCCGTTTCAGCACCGGTATAGGTAGAAACCGAATACCCGTGTTTCTCGACGATTGCGCTGAGCAGACACAACTGTGTCAAATCGTCGTTTACAATCATTACCTTTTGTTTGTCCATAAATCCTTTATCACTCGTTTTCATCAGAGGCGCCCTTGGCAGATTCGTTATCACGAACCATTTCGGCCAGCATGCTGCAGGCCTTTTCTATAAGATGCTGCAACTGGTCTGTATTCGGTTCAGACTTTGCGAAGGCTTCTACAGTGTGCATTATGTCCGATATTCCACGCGCGCCGACATTCAGGCATGCCCCCTTTATCTTATGCGCAATTGGTGGTACACCCGCAAAATTCCTCTGGTCCAAAGTCTCTCTCAGCTTCTTGAGATCATCGTCGGTCGTCTTCACGAAGATCGAAATGAGTTGATCGCAGAGGTCATTATCACCCGCCAGGCGCTTGAGAAGCACCTCTCTACAGAATCCGTGTTCCACCGTAGTTCTCGTCGACTTCATACACTCCCCGCGTTACCGATACTGTTCAGACCGTTTTATCCGCCTACGGCCGTGTGTAAACCGAAGGCTCCACCACCTTCAAACCACTCAGTATGCCGGTCAAACTTTCAGCATGCCCGACCATTAAGAAACCTTTCTGCTTCAACAGTCGATAGAACTCCTGAAGAAGCCGCTTTCGTATTTCATTATCAAAGTAGATCATTACGTTGCGACAGAAGATAATGTCCATCGGCCCTTTCATCGGAAAGGGTACAACCGATAGGTTGAGTCTCCTGAACACCACCAGCTTCCGAACATTTTGCTTCACAAAGTAGCGTGCCTGCTCTCCTCTTCCTTCTTTCTCAAAGTACTTGTCTCTGATAAACGATGATACGTTTTCCATCTTTCGAGACTCATATTCTCCTCGTACCGCTCTCTCCAGAATGCGGGTAGAGATATCGGTTGCAAGGATTTTGATGTCTACATTTCCATAGCCCACCGCCGATTCGAGCAAGGTAACCGCCAGGGTATATGGCTCTTCTCCCGATGAGCACCCTGCGGACCAGAAACGAAACCTGCGTTGTCCCGATGCGAGCCATTCTTTCATCAGCTCCTCAACTCGGGCGAAATGGTGCGCTTCACGAAAAAAATGCGTGACGTTCGTCGAAATCGCATCCAGCATCTGTACGATTTCATTTCCGGTCGAATCAGCAGTAACATACCGGAGATACTGCTGGTGTTCGGTCAGATTCAGAGCGCGCATCCGCTTCGCAATGCGCGAACTCACCAGAGCCTCCTTTTTCTCGTTCAGCGAAATGCCGGCGGCAGTATATATCAGTTCTCGAAAGCTCTCAAATGTTTGGCGGTCCATAGTGTTCAGGTGCTTTCTCTATTAACCGGCAATTTTTGACAAGTTAACCAACTCGCCCCCGGAAAGCACTTTGTCGATATCCAGAAGCATTTTCACGTTCTCTCCGACCTTGCCAATTCCCTGTATGAATTCCGTGTCGACGGAAGCACCGAACTGAGGGGTTTCTTCGATATTCTCCGCGGGTATGTCCAGCACTTCCCGAACATCATCAATAATTATCCCCATGGTGACGCTCTGCTCACCCATTTGGACCATCACGACGATTATGCATGTCTTCTCGGTGTCTTCCTGAAGCGTCATGCCGAATTTCTTTCGTAACTCGACCACGGGAATGACTTTCCCACGCAGGTTGATTACCCCCCGGACGAATTCGGGCGCTCGTGGAACCTTTGTGACTTTCTGCATCTGAATGATTTCCTGCACTTTGAGAATTTCTACCCCATACTCTTCGTCTCCGAGTACGAAAGTCAGATACTTCCCGGCAAGCCGAATACCCAGTTCACTCACGCTTCCGGTTGTCTGTTCAGTTGACTGCGACATACGTTTTCTCCTTTACGCTTCAGGTATTGCGAACTATTCACACCGCTCCTGTTTCCACAAGCACGTCCTGCGCCTCGAAAGCAAGTCTCGAGAGTCCCTCGACATCAAGAATTAAACTTACACTTCCGTCACTCATTATCGCTCCTCCCGATACTCCGGGAAGATCTCCGAGCCAATTGCCCAGGCTCTTGATGACCACCTGCTGTTGTCCAAGGATCTCGTCGAGAAACAGGGCGATCCGTCTCCCCAGCATATCCTCGACGATCATTGCGACACCCTTGTTCTCGTTTACGTGGTTCGATGTCGGGTGATCCAGAATATTCGCCAACCGCACCAGGGGTATCAGGTCGCCTCTGACCTTAATCATTTCTCCTCGATTTAGTACCGTCTCGATCATGTTGCCCTCGGGCTTCAGCGACTCAACAATTGATAGCGTCGGGACGATATAGCGTGAGGCGTTTAGTCGTATAATCATTCCATCAATAATCGCCAGTGTTAACGGCAGGCGGATAGAGAACGTTGTTCCCTTTCCCGGCGCGGAAACGGTTTCGATATTACCGCGAAGCGCCTGTATGTTCTTCTTCACCACATCCATTCCCACTCCCCTGCCCGACACGTCCGTAACCTTCGCAGCAGTTGAAAATCCGGGTGCAAAAATAAACTGGAAGATTTCCTGCTCCCCGAGTTTGTCTTCGGGACGACACAACCCACGACGGACAGCTTTTTCTTTGATCGCATTGCAGTCAAGTCCCTTTCCATCGTCTTCGACCTCGATGTAGATACTCCCGGCCTTATGATAGGCGCTGAGCTTCACACGAGCTTTGGGAGATTTTCCGGCGGCAGCCCGCTCCTCCGCGTTCTCGATGCCGTGATCGACGGCATTTCGTATCATATGGATCAGAGGGTCGCCAATTTTCTCTACCACCGACTTGTCCAGCTCGGTGTCCTCACCTTCCATAATGAACTCAATGTTTTTCCCGGATTTTTTCGACAGATCCCGCACCAATCGAGCCATTTTCTGAAAAGTGGTTTTGACTGAAACCATGCGCAAACTCATCGACAGTTCCTGAATTTTTCGCATGATTGTGTTACTTTGCGATATTTTCCTCTCCAATCCTTGATTCCGAATGCCGGCGATATCTTCGTCGGCGACTATCATGGCATGGGCGATTACCGCTTCACCGATTGCATCAACGAGCTGATCCAGTCTTTCCACGGGCACCCTGATGGTTTCCTCGACCGTGGAGGCCTGACCGGTGCCTTTCTGAGCGGCGAGGGCCTTCCCCACATTTCTTGCCGACGCACCCTGATCCTTTATTAGAATCTCCCCGAAACGCCGTTCATCACCAGAGTTCTGCTTCCGCAAGACCTCACTGATATCCTCCGGTGCAATCTGTCCTCGGGACAGCAATATTTCACCTACCGCCTGCCCCGCAACCGCCCCCCCCGTCGATTCTTCTTCGGTAAGGTTGTCCGGGTTTCCCAGGCGGGAAAGCAAATTGTTCAGATTGGCCGGAGGACCGACTTTTTCTCCCCCAGTCCCGTTCTCGATTCGGTTAATCATCTCCTTCATGCAATCCATAGCCTCGAGCAGCAAATCAATATGGACCGCCTTCAGCAGAAGTTCACCTTTTCTTGCGGAATCCATGAGGTTTTCCATACTGTGTGCAAGCCCGCTGATCTCTTTCAGGCCAAGGAAACCGGAAACCCCTTTAATGGTGTGGCAGGACCGGAAAATACTGTTCAGGAATTCCTCATTGGTCGGATCTTCTTCCAGATCAAGCAATAGGGATTCGGCGGTATGAACATGATCCCTGGATTCGGTAATGAAATCACCCATGAGGGACGGGTCCCCCGCGGGAATGATTTCATCGTCCTCTCCCGGGTTCTCGTCCTCGGGGGTACCTTGACTCCGGTCGGACTCGGCGGGCGTTATTGTTTCCTCCCGTCTGTCGGTTTTCACCCCGACGATACGCTCAATTTCACGTTTCCGAATCCGCGCGGCTTTTCCCTTCCGCAGCTTTTCTATTTGTTCTGCAAGGAAATCCTTGAGACGAAACAGGTACTCGGCACCGGAGTCACTGTGTTCGAACCGGTCTTCGGCCATGTGGATAAGTTGAGCGTATTCCTGAAGATCCAGTACACCGAATTCGCCCTTCCAGGTATGAAGGATCCGCTTTATGTCGTTGCGTACCCCGGTGTTACCGTTTTCAAAGTCAAGTATACGAGCTTCGAAGTCTTCCAGCACGCCCGAGAGCTGAGTGGCGAATCGAACGCGCAGCTCCCTGGTGTCTTCACAGCAGTCGATTTCCTCTTCCGAATGCTCCCCATCGGCCGCGTCGGCCGGTACGACCTCTTGGCTTCGAACACTTTCAGTATTCTCCGGTGGATTTGAATCAATACTGCGCTGAAATTTCTCAGCCCAATTCGTCAACTTCGCAATACCGGCCTCAAATGGTGTCTCCTCCATTATAATCTTCGAGACCAGGCCCTCCGCTCTCGACATCTGTTTCTTGATCCCGGAGGGAACTTCGTTTTTTGTCCGAAGTTCTTCCAGAGCAGACGAAATTCCCACGAGCACCGTCAGATCGGACTTGTCGATCAGGGGAATATCGGCCAGGATTCGATTCACCGCACTATGAAGATCAAATTCTCCGGATGTACCCATTGTCACTCTCTTCCCGTTATTACGCTCATCGTTCAGGAGTCCTGCCCCGTCCGCATACCAAAAGACTTCCGCCAGCGTTCCACGCGGCGAACGGCCGTCCCAACAACCTCAAGCAGAAGTTCAAGGTCACTGAAGGGTTTGGTCAGGTAATCGACGGCTCCCACTTCGAGACAGTCAATCACCCGCTCCATGTTGGAGAATGCCGTCATGACGATGGCGTTACACATTGGGTTATCCGCGCGCAACCGTCTGATCACCTCGACACCCGTCATCTCCGGCATGATCACGTCGACCAGTACAACATTGTGATTGGTCGACTCGTTTTCCCGCAATGCGATCACCGGATTGTTATACATCTTGAATGGGATGTTCTGCTTTCGGAAAACCGCATCCAGGGTCCTTAACACCATTTCATCATCATCGATCACCAACACCTCTTCCGCCATTCGCACTCTCCCGTTCGTAGGACTCGCACAATAACATTCAGAAAATCGGACATTTCTATTGGCTTTACGAAAAAGAACGACGGAGACAGCCCCCGTGCCATTCTTTCTGTCTGTAACGACACATCACCCGTCATTATGACGAACGGCATATCGACGTGTATTGAAGGCAACACCGACGATATGCCACCGGTTGGGAGATGATAATCGTATATACCCAAATCGTAGCGACTCCCGGTAAGCAACTCCATCAGTTCACTTCCGGACCGCGCTTCATCCACCAAATAGCCTTCACTTTCCAGTATCTGCTTCAGACTCCTGCGACAAAACAGATCATCGTCGGCCAGCAGGATGTGTCCTTTCATCATATTCTCCGCCCTTTTCCGGGATATTTCAAACGGTTTCGTTGCCTTCTTCAGTGTTTCGTGCCGAATTAGCCCAAGTTTCGCAGAAAATGTTGTGCGAGATTGCCTTACAAAAAGCGCAGGGGTATCCGGGGAGATACCTTGAGCATTTTTGCTGGGCAAGATCGTGCAACAGCTTACGCAGAATGCCGTGAGTCGGCTGCGAAGCTTGGGTTAGTTGAGGCTTCAGGTTCCGTGCACCCAGGTTGAATTCCGGGATCGTCAGCCCAGTCGTCATTCACTTCGCCGAAGGGCTGCGGTGAAAACACCGGGACCCATTTGCGTCCGGAGGTCCATTTTCTCGCCATGGTAATCCTCTCCCTGAAGCTTCGTTTCGACAAACACATGGGCACAAAACAATCACTATGCCAACAAGCGGAAACGGCGTTTTTGGCGCCATAGAGTGGATCTCATTCGGCGGAGAACGGATTTTTCGATTCAGGTGTAGCCGTTACGATACGGGAAACAGGCTCCAAAGCGAGGTAAACCGTATCGATACGATACATTTGCCAATCGTCGGGGACCGGCAATGACAGGAAATGATCGCCCAAGCTGTTGATTAAAAAAGAGTTGGGACCCGACAAAAGAGAGGCGCCCGAGGAGTATCCAAACGATACACCACCCCTCGTATCTGATACGATCACCCTGTGGGAACCGGAAACAAGGTCTCCCCCGTCGAGACCCTACCGAAGAGGTGAAAGCGTTTCCTGCATTATTACGAGCCTGTCATGCTCGTACTCATGCTCGTACTCATGCTCGTACTCATGCTCGTACTCATGCTCGTACTCATGCT
>CAZEMW010000163.1:0-7226 GCA_964513105.1 uncultured Fibrobacterota bacterium | reverse complement strand
GCCGGTCTGCCGCCTGAGAGCATTTACGGTGAAGAGTATAAATGAGAGCTCGGAGAACACGATGAGTGTACCGGCACGAGAATTGCAAAGCCGAACGCTTCCATCGGCCGACGATTTCACCTACGGGAGGATAATCATGAAATACGCAAAAACACAGTGTGTCGGCTGCCCACACTACCATCTTTGCCCCCCGGCAGTTCGTGCACTTGTGAATTATTGTGGTCGTCTCGACGGTCAAATGAAAGAAAGGATTCGCGAGGCTCAACTGCAGTGCAACTATAGAGTCCCGTACCATTTTCATTCACGCATGCCGGAACGCACAGTCTACCTTACGATGGTTTCGCGGGATCGACAGATTAGGGAAACGGTTACCGGGAAAGGATAACGCATGCGAATCTCTCATGGTGAACAGAAAACGGACGAGGCGAAAATGAATGGAATGAGTGAATACTCGATCGAAGCCCTGATTTCTCCCGAAGACGAGGTCTTCACGGACTATCTGCACTTTGCGGTGCATCGCTGCTCAGAAGCAGCCGATGTGTACTCGGGTGGTGCCCGCCTTGTTCTGGATACGCCGGCGGCAGCATTCCTCAATTCAATTGCGCACGAGAAAAAACAGATGGCATCTCAACTGAGGTCCTTTCTCAAGCAACCGTGCTATCTTCTGGACGAATCGGATGAGGGACCGGTCACCGTATCTATATCCAATTACCTGCTCGATGTCGACCTGCATGCAGCCAGTTCCATGGATGAAGCATTTCTCTACGCGTTCAAAAGAGAACATCGCAGTACCGACATGTTCGCGAAACTCGCCGGACTCGAGCAGAATGAATCCGTGCGTCGCCTGTTCCATTATCTGGTTGAGCGTCAACATGAATTCATCCGATTCATGGAAGCCGAACTGGTGAAACTTCGAATGTCGATTACAAAAACGCCATATGCAGAGGTATACACATCACAAGAGCGCGCCGGTTCGGATGTATCAACCAACTCGGCTGTAGCATGTTAAATCAGCGCGACACATTTCAGATTCGAATGCAAACAGTCCATTCTCCGAACCGGTGGTGGATGAAATCACGGCACGCCGGCAACAAACTCCTGCTATCCCTGTTTCACACGGGCCGTCCTCACAAACCCTGAGCCCCATTCTCCTTCAACGAGAATGGGGTTTTTTCAGCACCG
Source organism: uncultured Fibrobacterota bacterium (assembly GCA_964513105.1). Lineage (GTDB taxonomy): Bacteria > Fibrobacterota > Chitinivibrionia > Chitinivibrionales > CAYFVL01 > CAYFVL01. The sequence goes on along the minus strand of CAZEMW010000163.1, from coordinate 6,044 downwards.
GAGGAAAAAGCCATTTGTTCTCGCTCGTCGGTAGTACATTCCTACACGAACGCCGGCGATCCAACCATTTCCAGTATTGCCTGAATGAACGCGGGCAGATCATCGGGACTTCTGCTGCTCACCAGGTTTCCGTCCACGACGACCTCATCATCCACGAAAAGCGCCCCGGCGTTTTCCAGATCCCGTTTGATCGAAGACCATCCGGTAATTCGTCGTCCATGCAGGACGTCGGCTGAAATCAGCAACTGCGGTCCGTGACAAATGGTGAGGACCGGTTTTCCGCTACGAAAGAATGACTTTACAAAGGTTACCGCAAGCCGATCGGCTCGCACTTTATCGGGTGAATACCCCCCGGGGATCAGCAGTGCGGAGAAATGAGGCACATCGGCATTCTTGACCGCCATTTCAATTTCAACCTTTGTTGCGTCTCGCTTTCCCACAACAACTTTTCCGGCCTGCAGTCCGACCGGTATTATGGTATGACCGGCATCACGTAACGCTTTTACCGGCTCGAGATATTCGGAGTCTTCGAAATAGTTATCGATCAGAACCGCGATCATACTCATATGTACTCCTTACCGGGTCCCGATCACAGCCAGACTCCGGGTTTTTTAGAATTTGTGTCATTGATGGCCGCACCAACGGCCTTGGTCATATTTCCTACGATGTTCAATTCCGATCTGATCAGGCGCATGGTTTCTTCCCAGGAATGTCGTCCATGAGGCTTCCATACCGGTCCTTCCCGGCAGACGCTTCGATATTCTTCACTCAATGCCTGAACGCAATTGTTTTCGGAAAACCGCTCCGACACCCGACGAGCTTCCTGTGACGCGCGAGCTCTTTCCTCCGTGGGGGCGTTAATGAAATCGTTCAGGATATCACCAAAGAGGGTTTCGTCTTCTCTGGGCACCAGTCGACCGCAATCGTCTCCATTCACGACCTCCGAGACAGCCGGAGCATCGAGAGCTACAACCGGCGTCCCGCTCGCCAGTGCTTCGGTAACCACCAGTCCCTGGGTTTCGGTTGTTGATGCGAACGCAAATACATCCATTGCGTGATATGCATTCACCAGAGCCTGCCCTTCAAGCATCCCGGTCATTCTGAATCGTTCTCCAAGTCCCTTCCTGTCAAACATCTCCTTCAGCTCGTTTTCCAGAGGACCGGTACCCACAACCACGAAATATGCCTCCGAGTTCAGCTTCATCGCTCTACGCACGGACCGGGCAAGGAATCTAATATTCTTTTCAGCCGCAATTCGGCTCACAAAGCCCATTACCGGGGCATCTTTCGGTATGTCGTATCGCTTTCGAAAAAGCCTACCATTCCCCGATCCCAGACTGTCGAGGTTAACCGGCGTCGGAAGAACTCTGACAGGAGTTCGGACTCCGCGTTTTTTCAGCGTATCGGCTACCGCGCGACTGGGTGCAATTACTCTGTTACAGATATTCGCATACCCGGTCGAGAGCGAGACGACAAACCGTTTCATCGCGGGCGAATCGCCGGGTACATAATGGGTGTACCGCTCGTAAAAGGTATGAAACGTGAATACAATCGGCACTTCATATTTGGCCGCAAGGCGGTGAGCAGTGTCTCCCACCAGATACGGATGATGAGAATGCACGACATCCGGCGAAAACCCTTTCAATGCACGAGTCAAACGCCCGGGAATTGGGAGCTGGACTGAGAAATCGGTTCCGTTGAATTTCTGTACGGCCGGTATCCGTATGACATCTTCTTCATTTTCAGGCATGTTCTGGAATTCCGGGGCTACAATAATGACTCGATTCCCCCGAGCTCTCAGAAGCTTGACATAGGTATCAATGGATCTCTCTACTCCTCCCACGAAGGGAAGGTAGGTGTTACTCAGCATCAAGATGTCCATTACCGCTCTCTCCGGAGATTCTCACCCGTATTTCGCGCGCCCCATCGGTTGCCGTCCGTGGTTCCGCACCGGGTAGACGAATTTCAAGATTCGGCTCTTCCGCATGCCATCGAGGAGTCCACCGTATGATCCGTGAATCCTCCTCCCGGACAACCTCCAGGATAATGCTCCCAAATTTTGTACATACAGGACCAAACGATATGCGATCCCGATCCCCAAACCACTGCGAGTCGATCCCTGATCCAAGAACCAGTTTTCCCGTCGTTTCTTCTTCACGCACAAAGCAATTCTTTACCATAAGGAGCCATTCCGCGGCCGCCCACACGTGTTGACCGTCTCCCATGCAGCCGGTCCTGAGCTTCGGATGAATCGCTTCAGGCCATTGTCCGGTAGGAGAAGCCAGATGGCCGATTGCACGGAACAACTGTAAGGCTCGCGCATAGTCATTCTTTCTCAGCAATACCTGTGCTAGGTGAAGGGTTAAGTATGGGTTTATTCCGGAATGACTTATGTCGTGGTAGAACCCACCTTCCACAATGCATGAATCCATCAGATACTCGATGGTGTTGTTCATACGGGGTGTATCCGGAATCGTGAGTTGAAGAGGATATCCGGCCACAATGCTTCCTATCGCTCCGCTGTCCATACGACGGTAGGGAGATGCAGGCATCAGCGGTCGACCGAGACGTTCCTCAACGTAGTCCAGGCTCACATCTACGGCCGCCATCATTTCTTCGGCGGTTTGTGAGGCGAGTTCGGCGCTTTCGTCGTCTCCCATTTCCTTCAGGAGATATTCGGCCCCCCGAAGTCCCGCAATTGCCCAGAAATCATCCCAGTAATAGTGATCGTTGGGCCCCAGGTGCTCCGCACTGAATCCCGCGGGCAACAGGCCTGCATGCGGTTTCTCGCCTGCATGGGTTTCCCGTTTGTTCTGAATCCATTTGACGGCTTTTACAATGTATTCTTTCCAATGCGCGGGGGGCGCCTCCCCTGACAGATGAGTTAATCGGTGAAGTACCCAAAGAACCTGTCCGTTGGAGTCCCACTCACCTTCCTGTGATTCGAAATACCCCATCAGCGTCTGACGATCAAAGAACTGTTCTATCACCATTCGCGCCCGATCCACCAATCCGCAGCCGGCCATCGCGTTTGCAATCAGCACCGCATCGCGAAACCAGAACCGTTTGTAGGTAAAGGGCCCTGCAAGCGCATCACTGGGCGAATGCAGAATCGTGGTTTCGAGCGCACTTTGGTACAAACGATTCATGGTGGCATCACCGCTCTCCAGCTTCGCGGCTCCCGAACGCGCTTCCTTCCAGGCGTCTTCCGGATTCCGCACCGCTGCCGCGGGTTTATTCCCCATTTTGGCCTGTTTTTTTGAATCTTCGCTCTTCAGGGGAACCGTCACCTCTTCAGTAATTCTCTTGCCGGCATGCACACGAAACAGCGCAGCACCGGTGGCAAGCCCAACGACATCTTTCACCAGGCGCTCGTCATTATGAAATGCAGTCGCATCACGAAGTTTACGATACACATCACCGTCATGATACCCGGAGTACGACATACGGTCCGCCGGACGCCCGAACCGAACCAGCTTTTCATCATTGACAACCCACCCCTCCAAATCTCCCAAGGTCTCAATCTGGTGAATCAGACTAACGCCCTCCGGATTGTACGGCCGCAAGGAGATTACCAGCCATCCGGGACTGTCGCTTTCCGCCTCCACTACGGTTCGGCTTTCATATGACTGCGACGGTCTCGTGACGTCAGTCGACGACGTAAGGGAGAGGCCGGCATTCCGGCACACCGTTCGTACAGTCGGAACGGTACTCATATCCAATTCCTGCACGGCATCGGCGGTGCGCGACGGGAAGAGATCCTTTCCATCATCGGTGATGAGCCATGCGTCAATAGACCATCCGTCACGAAACGGCATGACCAGCCCCCGAGGGTCCACCACCGGCATACCGTGGAAACCGGGAACCCCCACAGCGGTCCAGTTTCGGTGTGTGAGATTAATATGAGTAATAGAAAAAGCTCGAGGAATAAACGAAGTACTGCCCGGATTGAACTGCTCCTCAACCCAGTATGGCCATAACCAGTCCAGATTATGCTGAATAGCCTGGCTGTTGAGTAGTCCCCGAGCATGAAGTGTAGCCCCTGCACGAAGCAGTTCTGTGGGCGCAACCAGCTCGCTTGGGCGAGAAAAGCGATTGAACTGATTCAGCAGAAGTATTGGATCAATAAACCCGTGCTTACGAGACGCATATCTTAGAAACACTTTCCAGGGAATCATATTTAGCATCGTCTGCTCCCATCCAACGGTGTCTGTTTGCCTTTTCCCTGGCCCAACCGAAGTTCTGGAAAAGAAATCGGCGGCAGTACTCCCAACATGCCGGAGCGGTCGCGCGACGATCCAGGTCGATATGAGCCGAGCTTTTACCAACGCAATAACAATGCCGGCATCATGCCCGAATGGTTCTCTATGCACGGACAGGCGTTCAGGCAGGATTGTCGGCCATTGCGGAAATGGAAAGAATTTGCAGATCTGAATGGGTTTTGCGGCGGCTCACCCATGCCGTCGACATAAATGGTGTACATCATCACGACGGCACAATTCGCTCCCCGGAGTCATTACGGCCGCCGCTCCGGCACAGAGACCATATCGCACCGCTTCATCTATTTCAAACCTGTTGGAAAGACGAGTTACAATCCCTCCGACCATGCTGTCTCCGGCTCCCACTTTGCTCTTAATCGGCACTGTCGGAGACTCGTACCGGCGCACTCCCTCCCCGGTAACCACGTATGCACCGCCCGCTCCCAGCGAAACAACAACGACTTCGACATTGCCGCTTCCAATCAGGTCTTGCGCCGCTCCCTTTATCTCATCTTCTCCCGAAAGCTTCGCCTGTGCAATATCCTGAAGCTCCCGGATGTTGGGTTTTATCAGGTATACCCCTGCCTTCACGGCCTCCAGGAGAGCTGATCCAGGTGTATCAACGATGATTCTGGTGCCTTTCTTTTTCCCTCGCACGGCCGCCGTCGCATAGAAATCATCGGGGACCCCTTTGGGAAGACTTCCGCTGAAGACCGCATAGTCCGGTGTCGGATCCATCGTATCGAGTGTGTCAAGACACTGCATCCATTCCGATTGGGATAATTCAGGACCCGGAAATGAGAAGCGAAACTGCTGTTCGGTGGAATCGTCGGCAACCATTATGCTTTCCCGCGTAGTTCCCTCGATCTCAATGGGAATATGTTTTAGCTTGGCGGCATCCAGCATTCTACGTAATGTCTTTCCCAGTACCCCCCCGGCAGGATAGAGCGCCGTCACATCCCCGCCGAGAAGCTGCACCACACGGGCGACATTGATACCGCCTCCTCCCGGTTCGTAGGCCACCTGTTTACATCGAAGTTTCCTGTCGGGAATGACATGCGGTGCGTGAGCGGACACGTCTATCGTGGGATTCATAGTGACGGTCAATACGGATTCCACTTTATATATACCCCTGTTGGTGTATGGTCAACTTTTTGTCAGGGCCTCAAATCCTGCTACGATATCCAGCAATTCAGAAGTTATAGAACTCTGTCGCTGCCGATTGTATCGCGCGGTGAGGTCTTCCAGATGCTCTTTGATATTCTTTTCGGCCGCCTGCATCGTTGCCAGTCGTGAGGCGTTCTCGGCGGCCAGAGATTCTATAATTGCTCTTACCAGTGAAGCGAAGACATGCTCACGAAGAAGTGCACCATACACTTCCTGCCATTCACCGTGAATAAGTGGAACGTTTCGCGTCGGTCGAGGTTGTTCGAGCAAAGAAGCGACCCATTCCCTGCTCAGAGGAATCAGTCGAACGGATACGGCTTCATATGAGGTCCCGGATTTGGGGCGATTGTGCACCGCCGCGATTCGTCCAAACCCTTCATCTCCTGCCCATCGCACCATAATCTCAACCAACTCATGCAGGCCCGAGGCGACATCTTCGATGCCTCCCGGAATCGGAATTCGCGCCGCGAGCTTAACGTCTTCGTCCTCGAGCCCGGCGGCGACCCGCTCACCGAGCGCAACCGCTCGAATTTTTGAACGAGCTACTCCAGTACTGTTCATATACTCATTGGCTTTACGCAAAACGACATCGTCAAACTGGCCTGCCATCCCCTGTTC
>CAZEMW010000162.1:0-7231 GCA_964513105.1 uncultured Fibrobacterota bacterium | reverse complement strand
CAGAGGATTGTTGGGCAGAGGATGCCGGTGGTGCGCAGCTCCGTCCCCGCTTCCTGCGCGACTACCGGGTGACCCCGAGCGATCCCGATTCTTGCACGGCGACCCCGTCCCCCGATACCCGCAGAACAGCCCGGTAGATGCCGGGAGAAACCATGCGCCCGTCGAGCGTTCGGCCGTTCCAGTACAAAACAAACTCATTCGGCGCAATATCCTCGGGTATCGCGTTGAATGATTCGCGGTACACAAGGTTTCCGGAGAGGTCGTGAATCGCGAGAATGCCGTCCGACGAAGTTGTGCGGCTCTTTTGTAGCTTTTCTATGCCCGGATCCATCAGGAACAACACCCCGCCTTCGCGGCGCACAAGCCCGATCCCCTGTTCGGTCTTTCGTGGTCCTGTGAGGATCTGAAGCCGTGAGCCGGTTGTGTGGGCGGGTATCATTGGATTGGGTGCGATCAGGAACTCGTGGTGGCCTTTGTCGATGGTGCGCGGCTCGGCGAGCGGTCTTGTCTCCTTAGGGGCCGTTTGGGGTATCGGTGCCGAGGAATCCGGTTCGGGTTCCACCGACGGTTCCGGCCACGGGTATGGGGCTGGTTCCCGCACACTGAGTGGGGGAGGAGTGATTACAACGGGAATCTGTTCCAGAAGAGTCGTTTCTCCGTTCACCCAACTTGCGGCAATACTTCCAGTATCCGCCTGAAGACCCCTGAATGTGTACTCGCTTCCTTCGGTAGGAGAATCGGATGAGATGTTGATCCCGGAAGTCATCCATCCGGCCGTCACCGGAACCCATTTCTCATCGTACGTTCTACGGCCGATTGCATACATTGCAGTATCCGTTTCGGCGGGAAGAATCAGCGAGTCCACGGCAACGAACATCGTGTCTGTTCCGGATGCTATTCTCAGGTCGTCGTATTCGGGTGCCGCCACCGTGATCGGAAAGTCGTCGGTGAATCCGTCCTGCGTCGCGGATCCGGTGGTTGTGCCGAAGGTTACTCCGCGTTTCACCGTGCCCTGTCCCCGTCCGGTGTTCGGCCCCGGCGCGATTCCCGCGATGGCCTGAGAATCTACCGCCCAGACAGCGTTTGTCGCCGGGGTGACCCAGTTGCCGTATTCGTCTCTGAGTATGGCATACATCCGGTCCTGGGTTGTATCGTTTGAGGCCACAAGCACCTCCTGAAGCGGGTTGATCTCCCGCAGTGAAGCCGTGCTGTCGTCGGTGGGTTCGACTATCAGTTGTGCCGGTGGTCCGGGAAGAACAGATATTTCGGTCGTATCGGTGATCAGGATCGGGTTGCGCGGGTCGGAATTGTCCGTGTAGGTTGCCCAAATTCTGGCGGTGGTGTACGCCTTGGTGGGGGTGAAACGGTATTCGCCGTCGTTGACGCGTATGAAGGTTGATGATGGATTGTTGTCGTCGATCAGACCCCATTCAAGCGTTCCCTGCAGACTGTAGACCGATATCTCTTCGTTGTCACCATAATGAAAAGCTGCGGTGAGCGTCTGTGTTCCGCCGGCCTGCACGGTGTCGCCGGTTTCGAGATTGATGGACAACTGTCCAAGTGGAGGTGCAAACAGGTTTGTGGTAATATGGATATTAGATTGACTCGTGTGGCGTTCGGCATAGAAGAAAGAAAGAGTGTAAGCCTCGCCATTGTCGAGAGACAAATCAGAGGTATTGAAGGACCCGGATTGCGCGGTATGTATGCCGCCGATATCCATCACCAGACGATCGTCAACAAAAACCCAGACATCATCATCCCCCGAAAACTCAAAAGTCTGATTGGCTTGCATGATAAAGGGCCGGTGCAGTTCCATTGTGAAAGAGTAATTATGGTATCTGCCTTCAGTTCCAAACCCTCGGCCGTCCAGGGGGAAAAAATTGTCGTCCTCGAATTCATACACACCGCCTCCGGAATGAATGAAAGGGAGGGAATCATGGATGACAACATCCTTGAACGCGGTATCGTGATCTACCGTACTGTCTCCACGATAAACGATTTCATCATAGTAACCAATTTCTTCGACAGCATACAGGGGAATCGTATGGTCTTCTTTTCCACCTCCCTGTTCCCAAGGTCGATACCAATAGCCCAGACGAGTCTGGTAGCCGATTCTATCGGGGTCATATATAGGCTTGGGGATTGAATCGAGCTGAAAGTGGTCGGCATTCAAGGTGTCCCATCCGACCTGGTCGTAGAGCACCATACCCACCCAAATTACATTTCCATTCGGAGGATATCCCTTACACGGCACTTCAAACTCAGGATTCGAGCAGTCGGAATGGTAATCGTAGAAAATGACCGGAACCCAAAGAGTGTCGGGAAATGATTGAGAGGAGGACCGGAAGTGGGATCCCGAGACAACGATCATGAGCATTGCGAGTTTGAGCAACGGACGGTTCGGGCGAGATTTCATGGGATTCTCCGTGGGATAAGGGCAAAGACAGGCTTCGCTCAGTTATCGATGGTTACAAAGCCAAGAGAACAAAGTGCCGGATCCGGCTATTAGTCTTAAGGCCAAGAATAGAGTATGGACCCAGATAATATAAAACAAGAGCCCGGGGGAGGGGATTGAGAGCCGGTGTGAGGGGTGGGGTTTGTGATCACCGATGATTGTGGAGCCCGGTCACGAGATCCTCTCGCCGTCGCCACGCCCTTCCTGCCGGGCCTCCTGCCTTGGGCGCACATGAAAAACGTGAACACCGCAAAAAGCAACCAACAATTCGTAGCCGAAAAACCAAATCTTCCGCCCACGGGACACAATACGGGTTTCTGCAGACGCCGGAGAACCGTAGTTCAAACGATCACGCTCGATCGACGGTAAAGGAGGGTTACGAAAAGGATGCCCCGCCCTAAGGCCACAACTTTAGTCAAGTAAAAAAAGCCGAGTTTTCACCCAAGACTCCTCTCGCCATTCGTACCGTGTTGCGAAAACCGCTTCGAGACGGTACAATCTGGGTCTGCGGGCTGGGAACCCTAAAGGCTCGACATGAGCGGAGAACGGCTCCAGGGAAACAGTTTCTGCGATATGAAAATTCATAACTTCGCCGGGGACCCATGACTCGTCCGGCATCCCTACTATGAAATGCATTTCCGGAATAATCTGTCGAACCATTTTCCCTGCACTCCTGTTGCTTGGCGCGTGCGATCCGGTCAGGTCACCAATCGAAGATGCATACGGCCACCTTGATGGTATACGAGATCGTAAGTTACAGGAACTCTCAGATCATTTGAAGTCGATCGTGCACACCGCACAATCTATCCGTCATGATTCCCTCTTGACACGATTCTTTGAGCTGAAAAACGAGTATTATCAACTGACCCAGTCCGTTTCGCCACCGCCCGAAGCACGTGAAGCCGTTGAAAAGCTCAAACGGGCGGTGAAACGCCGGTATATGGAGCGGTATCTCTCTTTCTATGATATTCTCTGCATAAACACCGATGGAGACATTTTCTATACGATCCGTAAACAGGCCGATTATCACAAAAACCTGTTCGGCTCAGAGCTTCGAGAAACCTCCCTGGCCAAACGGCTTTCCACCATGAAAAGCGAGTCGTTTGTGGACTTTCAGTACTACGATGTGTCCGGGGAGCCGTCGGCCTTTTTCATAGAACCGGTTCTTATGCGCGGAGAACTGATTGGATGGTTTGCGCTTCAGTACGCTACAAACAAACTCAACAATATCATGAGAAACAGCAGAGACCTCGGTGCCGGGGGAGAGGTTATTCTTGTCAACAAAGACCGGTACCTGCTTACGGATTCCCGTTTCAAACCGAGATCATCGATACTCAAGCAGCAGCTTTCACGTGAGAATATCGAAGATAAATTCCGTGTTGGCACCGGAAGAAAATCCGTCGTTGATTATCGTGGCTTTCGGGTCCTCAGCTCGTTCGGGGTCTGCTCGGTCATGGGAAGTGAATGGCTCCTGATTGTCAAAATGAACGAAGCCGAAGCCGTAACCAACTACTATCGAAAGCATAAACAACCTCTTCGGCAGTATTTGGTATCCACAGCCGATTCGGTTGTGCCGGTTCGGGCTGCTGTTCAGTCTTTCGTTTCGAAGGACACGGTGGAGGTCGACATGGATGAGTTCCGGCGAATAGATTCCGGATCGATTATCTTTACGCACGGAATCACCACCTGCACCGGCATCAGCATCTCCATGCCCGGAAAGTTCTGCTATCTATCCCACATGTCAAATCTGGACGTCTGTGCCGGAGGGACAAAAATGGATCTTGTCGGAACCATAATGAACCGTATCCGATACCTGGAAGTCCTTCCCTGCGATCTTCCGAAACTCAGGGTCGTCGTAGCCGCTCCCCACCAGGAAACAGTGGGTGCGATAATTGACGCCCTGGTCGAGCAGGGACTTTCCCTCTCTCAGATCCGTTTCGCCTATCGGCCGGGAAATGTGTATGCCGACCTGTATCATGAGTGCGGGAGAGAAGCGGTGATTGTTCGGTGGGGCGATCGGAATGGGGACAATGCACCGGTTCGGCAGAACGCGGAAGATTTTCAGACGATGGAATGTCTGTATCGAAATTGCTTTCGACACCCGTTCTGAGGGTACACGCGGGCATGTACAGTGCCAAACTGCAGTTCCTTCATCTGAAATCGGTTGATTTGCCGCCATTTTGAAAATGATTGAGTATATTGTAACTAAGGCCTGTCCGAGAATTCGCCTAAGTGCCTCCATTCCATTTCGGCACTTACCTTTATTTGTATTCTTTGCGTGGTTTCACCTTCGGTTCTGCTGCGTAGGGAGTACATGCCTTTGGCCTATTCCTTGATCCGCAGTCGGATTTCGGAGTCGCGGCGAAACAACGCACAGCGCTTGCCGGGCCGGCGTCTGAAACGCAAATTCGTACTACGTTTGAGTATTTTCTCCCTGATTCGTCCTCTATTGACAGTCAAAAAATCCTGCGACATCGGTATTCGTGGAGCTCGAGGCACAAAGGGGGATGGTTACATGAGAGTATCTCGGTTGTTGAACTCGGCTATGCTGCTGTTGGCTTTTCTGATGTGGTCTAATGCACGGGGGGCCGAAGCTCCCAACGCCGTGATCACCACTGATTTCACCCTTGACGGCGACTATGTCATTCAGGAGGCCGGTGATGGATTGGTTGTGGGGGCGAACGATATCACAATCGACGGTAACGGTTTTGCGCTCATCAGTACCGCCCCGATGGGAGTGGAAGAAGCGAGCACCGGCAGTTTCACGGTGGCGGGTATCCGCGTGGACGGACGCAGCCGGGTTACCATAAAGAATTTCAGCGAAATCCGGGGTTTCTACACCGGGGTTTCGCTTTCGGGAGGGGGCAACAACGTTGTTGAGTCCTGTACGTTTGACGGCACCGGGCGCGGCGTTCAGATAGACGGTGGTACCCATACCGTCAGGAACTGTACTGTGCGCCACGCATTTACCGGAGTGAGAGTTGCATTGGGAACCGGGTCCTCAACCCTCCTGGAGGACAACCTGTTTGAGGAATGCGTCCGAAGCATGGCTTTCATGACGAGTGTACAGTGCCGGAATAATGTCGTCAGGCGTTGCTGCGACCGTGACAATGTCCTGGCTGCCGGAGCACCCATCAGAGCCGGAATGATTTTGCCGCAGGTCTTGCCCACACAGTGCGGTGTCGGCGAAACCAATGTGATCAAGCTGCAACTGCGTACTCCCACGGGGGCCGCTTCCGATGATGCCGTGGTCGATGTACGGGTGATACCCGAGTCTTCAGTGTTGACAGAGCGAAACGGCAATCAACTGAATCTCACCTGGACCCCGGGCATCCCCGGCCTTCATCGTCTTCGGATCACCGCGACTGATGCCGAAGGAAATATGACGGTCCGGGGGTATCCGCTTCAGGTAGGCGACGGAGCCGAGCACGACGTTGTCTATACGCTTCGACATGACGGTCCCCATTTCGGGCAGACGCCGGAGCGCTGGGACACGGGGAGTCTTGGGTTCAAACCGACACCCGGCGATCCCGACGTCGTGCGATGCGGTGGCTGGGTGCAGTTTTCACCAAACCAAACTCCAAACCTCCCCGCAGCGGTTGTCGAAGGAGCGCGGATTCAGGGCTTTCTCGGGTTCAAGCCTGCGATGCAGGGAATCGATCCGAACAACACGCTCTGCCTTCAACGCCTTGCGTCTTTCGATGGCGCCACCGACTTCTGTGTACCCATTCCCGATGAATTTCCAAAACTCGGCTATGGTCGCTATACCTGGGGTGAGTTCGAGATCGGTCCGGTTGATTGGAGCATCGATGAATACGTTGACTGGCATGGATTCACGTTCAAGATGATCGGTCGATACCCGCAGATATGGTGTGGCGAACCGGACAGCCTTTCGCAGCTCACGATTCACTGTCGGATACCGGCGACCCCGGAGGTCACCTTTATCGAAAACAAAGAACTAAAAATGCTTTCCGCAACACAGAATTCCGACAGTCTGACCACATTGGTTTTCGACGGCCCCGCCGAGGCTACGCGGGTGGGTATTGCGAACTGGAATCAGGCGTTTCTGGGAATCAGGGCCACCGTCGCCGCAGATACGGCATGTCTGCATATTCCGTCAATTGACAAGGAAACGGTCGTCCTATCCGTGCCGATGTGGGTTTCCTCCCCGCATACGGTTGACTTTACGGCAACTTCGCCCGATTCGACAGTAGAGCAGGCCTGGGAGATTCGGGGGGAGGGCTCCGCAGTCCTCAGATTCGGTGGCCTGGGTGCCGACGTCGTCTACGATATTATTTCCGGAAATAAGGTTGTTGCGAGTGGAGAAAGCGATAGCCGGGGAATGCTGGAGTGTGAAGTGACACTCGACAATCACAACGCCGCAATGTACCTTGTTCGGTCGGGTGTGACTTTGTCTCATGACCAGGCGGCCCGGTCAAGCCAAGTCGCCGCGCCGTCATTCCGGGAACGGGGTAACGGTTCCTTGGCGGTTACGCTCTCAAAACACTCAACGGTATCCTTCTCGGTATATGATTTACGGGGTGCACTGGTATCTCATCGAGACAATATGTATCTGGAACCGGGCCAACACCTGCTGCATTTGGTAGAAAATAAAGCGGAAAACACATACATCAGGCGAGTCAGCATCGATGGTACGGTTGCTCTATCGGACCGCTGGGTACCGTTTCAGTCGAGATACGCTGGTCCGAGAATGCCCCGGTGAACGTCCCGGGGACGGAGCTGCAGCACGAGGGGAGGCCTGGGCTCTTGAGGTAT
>CAZEMW010000161.1:0-7232 GCA_964513105.1 uncultured Fibrobacterota bacterium | reverse complement strand
CGCATTACCCGCTCGGACAGCATCTGATTCATATGAAGCCTCTGAAGCTCTTCGTAGTGTATATACGAATAGATCACGGGCGAAAGCAGATGGGCGAGATAATCCTTCTCAGCGGAAGCCAAAACCCGGTCCTGGGGAAGAAAATCCTCAATAGACCAGAAGAAAGGCGACGTAAATTGAGAGCGCTTCATAATCTTTATCCCTCCCGAAATTTCGCCTTCATACCTGAATTTGATCGAAATAGCCGATAAGCCTTCGGACGGATAAACAAATCGATGTTGCAGGCCCGGGGGGATAACGACTACTTCTCGCTCGAATACCTCTCTGCTTGCCGCTTCTCGGCTTTTAAGAAACGCCTTCCCCTTTAAGATCAGTTCCAATTGCCAGAAAGAATGGGAATGCAGAGGGGTCCGACCTTTCGAATTTCGGTTAACCTGAAAGAAATGAACCCGGCACGGCGGGCGAAACGGATTTAAAGGCTCTTCAATCATCACTTTTGACATTCTTTTTTATGTTCAAGACAACGATATTTGTCTCAACTTTTGATACTATTATCCACAGATGCGCAAATGCCCGAACATTTTCCGGGATTCCCTCGATGCATCCAAAACCGGTGAAATGAACGCCGGTACTCGAAATGACATTAAAAGCTGTCCGGAGATCGTTTCAATGAAAAAATACAGCATAGAACTACGGAAGCCCCACTTTTTTCAAGCAATACTGATTCTTTGCGTGGTAAACGCCTACGGCTCTTTTGAGTCATTGAAGCAATCCAACTCCTTTTCAACCGATCAGCTCGTCTCCGATTGGGAAGACCAGGATCGAATCGCCGACAGGGGATACCAGTCTGCCTGCTCCGTAATTCTCGAAAACACCCAATCAATATCCGCAGATCTCCGACTGGAATACGAAACACTGTCGCAGTCGGATGCTTCGAATTCCCAATGGAACACGCTCTACCTCGAACTATGCGCCGCGAGACGAAAGGAACGCCTCTCTTCCTACATGAATAAAATCCACGAACTGTTGTTCCTGAAACACAAGGTGGATGGTCGAAGGTATTTCGCGAACAAACGAAAAACTCAAAGGGAAGGATTCCATATCCTTGAGATCGACCAAAACACCGTGTGCCGGGAAAAGCACATAGACATAGGGCATAGTAAGGTACTCGACCCCAACCTGTCTTTTGATGGGAAAAAGATTCTATTCGCCGACAAGGACGGCCTTTTTGAATATGAGAGAGCCTCAGGTGAAACCAGGCGAATAACCGAAGGGCACACCGACATGCACGGCATATACCTGCCCGACGGTAACATTCTTTTTTCTTCGAAACGCACACCGGTTATCATTCCGTGTAACGGCTCGGGGGCGGCCAATTTCTATCTTTGCGACAAAGACGGTAACTATATACGACGAATTCATTTCGATCAAGCGAATGTATACTTCCCTTCCCTTCTGCCCGACGGACGGGTTATCTTCACCCGCTGGGGATACGTCGACAGGACACGCTGGCATACATTCGATCTCTTTACCATGAATCCCGACGGCTCGAATTTGTTGGGGTACTATGGAAACGCTTCCTGTTTCCCCCCGTTTCTCGCCTACCCCAAAGCAATACCGGGCACTAACAAAGTGCTAACAGTCCTGACCGGGAAAAACAACGGAGGAATTGCCGGGCCACTGGCGGTAATCGATGTTGCGGCCGGAGACGAAGGTACGGACGGACTTGAATTTTTTGGAACGCAAACGGAACCCGAGGTTTACTGCGGCGACGAATACCGACCGGATATCGAGGTGAGATATGCATATCCCTTACCGCTGTCTGATACCGCATGTCTTGCTTCGGGATCGGCCGGCCCGACCGAAAAGAATCGTTTCTTTCTCTATACCGTCTTGAAGGACGGCTCTCGCGAGCTGCTTGCCGCCGACACCGATCAGGGCATAGGTCAAACGATTCCACTCAAAGCGCCGGGAACCTATCCTCTCATTCCCTCAAAATCCGATTACACCCGACAAACCGCCGATTGCTACATAACAAATGTAAACATTGGCAGGGGTACCGAAGGGGTTGCTCCGGGAGTGATAGAAAAAGTACGAGTGGTCGAAATTGATTATGCGATTACGGACGTCGGCCAGACCGATGTCCCGGGTACCGGGTTCCACTCTCCCGCGGCTCTCATGGGCGGGTCGTGGTGTGTAAAGAAAGTTCTCGGCGAAGCTCCGGTCGAGGACGACGGTTCAGTTGCTTTTGAGGTACCCGCCCGCACACCGGTTTACTTTCAAGCAATAGATGCCGAGGGGAAAGTCGTGCAGACTATGCGGGAATGGGTGACCTTCATGCCGGGGGAATCCGCGAGTTGTTTCGGATGTCACGAATCGAAACACTCCACTCCGCCCACAGGCCAACCGATAGCGCGAACCCCGAATCCACTCGACCCATTTGACGGAAAACCGGCACGATGGTTCAGTTTTACAAAAGAAATACAGCCCATACTCAATGACAACTGTACCAGATGCCACGACGGAACCCTGTACGAAGGAAAAAAGATTCCCAATCTCACCGCGGACTCCGTTTTGATCGGCCCAATACACTGGACGAAAGGTTACATGAGTCTGGTTGAGTACGGAAAGGATCCGGAGTGCGAAACCCGGGATCGAAATAAGACCTCCGGTACATGCGAAAGCGGGACTCTGCAATTTGACAGCAGCAGTTTGACTGTATTCTACGGGTATGATGATAGTCCCGAAGTACTTCCCCCATACTATGCAGGCGCAGCACGCAGTAAGCTTGTTACCATGCTGGAGAACAAACACAGCGACGTGGTACTTACCGATGAAGAAATCCGCAGAATCAGTTGCTGGATTGATCTGGCGGTACCCTATCTCGGTACGTGGGACGAACATCTGGTGCCCGAGTCAAAAGAAAAATATGACAAAGCCATGGCCGCAAAGTTGACCTGGGAAGAGATCGAAAGGCAAAATATAGCCGACCTTGCCGGTGTATCAACCTCAACCCGTTACGCAGACCGCCACAGAGGCAAAACTCATAGGCAGGCCCCAATGAAAAGACGGCCGTACGCAACCGATCCTCGCGCGGTGACCGAATGGTATGATTTCTCGGGCCGACGGGTGAAGCAGGATGTCGGCGGCGCTTCCCACCAGTCTCCAACCACTGCAAAAGGTCTTCTTATAAAAAGAGTACGAAGAAACAATTCGGCCGGTGACGAAATCTACCGTCACGTTTTCGTTACAGAATAGTTCATTAACGAAACTCTTGTTTCTTTTCAAGAAAACGCCTCCGTTTCAACAGAAAACGGGGGTGTTTCTGTCCGTAGAGAGCAGGCTCAACGTCCTCCATCTCGCCAACAGGCACCGACATGCCCTTCTTCATCTGGTGGAATTCGGTGCTCTCCCGTCGAGCACTCCGGGAGCGCCGAGGTGCATCGTCGACGAAATACACAGCCGGAGGATTCCCCCGTGTCGGTGGTGTCCTCGGGGTCGTCGCCCGAATACTGACGAGACAGGTAGTCGATATCCGGATCGGGAACCGGTACCGCTCCAAGCAAGGCCCGTGTGTAGGGATGTTTTGGGTTGTTGAAAATGTCGTCCCGGTTTCCCATCTCAACAACTCTACCTCGATACATAATCACGATACGACTGCAGATATGTCTCACCACCGAAAGGTCGTGTGAAACAAAGAGCATCGTTAACCCCATCTCACGCGTGAGTTTCGCCAGAAGATTGAGAATCTGCGCCTGAATGGAAACGTCGAGCGCCGAAACCGGTTCGTCGGCCAGTACTATATCGGCTCCGGTCGCAAGCGTTCGTGCAACCGCAAGCCGTTGCCGCTGTCCTCCCGAAAACTCATGCGGATACCGTCTCACAAACCGCGGATCCAGCCCGACCTGTTCCATCAGTTCGTCAACCGCGGGTCGAATCGCCTTCCGATCGAGATTCTTACACCAGCGCAACGGTTCCGAAAGCGCCTCGTAGACCGTCATACGTGGATTCAGCGAAGCGTACGGATCCTGAAACACCATTTGAATCCGCTTGCGCGCTCCTCGCCCCGCGCCAATCCCGGTAACGTCTTCTCCGTCAAGCAAAATCCGACCGGCACTGAGCGGCTGAAGACCCGCAATGCCTCGTGCGAGAGTCGTTTTGCCGCAACCCGACTCCCCGACCAGCCCCACCGTCTCCCCACGCCTGATCCCCAGGTCCACCCCGTCGACCGCCCGCGTGACACTTCCCGCACCGCCGAAACGCTCGGATCGCAATCTGAACACAACGACTGCCCCCTCAACCCTTAGTGCATATCCGCGGCTGTCGGTCATAACTGCACCTCCCCGTCACGAACCCGCATGCAGGCAGACAGGTGTCCCTTTCCAACATCATCGAGCGAAATGCTCTCCGCACGGCAGCGCGGCGCGGTGAAGTCGCACCGTGGGGCAAACGGGCATCCCGAAAGATCACCGGTGAGATCGGGTGGCTTGCCGGGAATGACTTTCAGTTCTTCACCGCTCCCGTGAGCCGAGGGCAATGACGCAATCAGGGCTCGTGTGTAGGGGTGCTTTGTGTCGTGAAACAGTGAACGGACATCGGCTTGTTCAATAATGCGACCGGCGTACATCACCATGACTCGATCACAAATACCGGCCACCACCCCGAGATCGTGAGTCACGAATATCATCGACATGCCGTGTACGGTCTGCAGTTTTTTCATGAGGATCAGTATCTGGGCCTGCACCGTGACATCCAGCGCGGTCGTGGGTTCATCGGCGATCAACAGTTTCGGCTGCGTGATCAAGGCCATTGCAATCATAACTCTCTGCCGCATTCCCCCGGAAAATTCGTGGGGATATGAGCGCAGACGATCGCGCGCTCGGGGAATCCCCGCCTCTTCGAGACCGCGTACCGCACGCGCAGCCGCTTCATCTTTCCCGCAAATCCCATGTACCAGTAACGGCTCCGTCAACTGATCTCCTATTCGCATGTACGGGTTCAGAGCGGTCATCGGATCCTGAAAAACCATGGATATGCGATTGCCCCGAATGGATCGCAAAGTGCGATCTGAGCACTGAAGCAAATCAGTTTCTTCAAAAAGCGCGGAATCCCCCACGATTCTGCCCGGCGGCTGCGGAATGAGCCCAAGCAACGACAGGCACATGACCGACTTGCCCGATCCGGACTCACCAACCAGCCCCACCGTTTCTCCCGTGGTGATATCAAACGAGACGCCGTTGACGGCACGTACCGTTCCGGATCGCATAAGGAAGTTGGTTTCCAGATTCCGAACGCGCAAGAGGGACATGCTCAATCCTTTGAAGACCGGGGGTCAAGGGCATCTCGCAGGCCGTCACCAATGAAATTTAGTGAAAACAACGTCAACGACAGCATTAGGCCGGGAAATATCAGGAGCCAGGGATACTCTTCCATGTATTCGGCCCCTTCTTTTATTAGCAGTCCCCACGAGCTTGCCGGAGGTTGCACGCCTAGTCCCAGAAAACTGAGAAACGCCTCCAGAAGCATCACATTTGGTATCGTCAGAGTGGTATACACGATAATCGGCCCCAGCACATTCGGGACGATATGGCGAAACAGGATTCGCGGCACCGGTAGTCCCAGCAACACCGCCGCTTCGGCATACTCCTGCCGACGAACCCCCATGACCTGCCCGCGTACGATACGGGCCATAGTCAGCCACTCCACCGCCCCGATCGCAAGAAAAAGCAGATAAATGCTTCGTCCGAAAAAAACCATCAGAATAATTACGAAAATCGTAAATGGGAAAGCGTAGATAACGTCGATAATCCGCATCATGACCGCATCGACATTGCCGCCGGCATACCCTGCCACCGCCCCGTAAGCTACTCCTATGACTACCGCCGTAGCAGTTGCCAGGATTCCCACCATCAGGCTGACCCGTCCCCCAAACAGAATACGCGTAAAGAGATCGCGCCCGAGCACGTCGGTGCCCAGAATGTGATCCGGACGCGGCCCGACCGCTCCAAGTCCCAGATCCTGTGCTTCGTAAGAATACGGAGCGATCAGCGGAGCGAGTATCGCACTCAGAGCAAGAAGTATCATGAAAACGCACCCGAACATCGCAAGGCGATTTCGCCGAAACCGGTACAGCCCGTCTTTCCACAAACTCCGCCCGGCGTTTTCACGGGTCTCGGCCGGCTGAGATTTCCGGTTGACAGTTGCCTTCATCTGCCCCCCAGTCTCAGTCGCGGGTTCAGCCAGACCATCAGGATATCGACGAGTGAGTTGAATACTATTATGAGTGTTGCATAGAAGAGAACAGTGCCCATTATCATCGTGTAATCCCGGTTGAATGCGGCCATGACGAAAAACCGACCCAGCCCTGGAATCTGAAAAATGGTTTCCACAACAAATGAGCCCGTAATGAGTCCCGCGGCGGCCGGTCCAAGGAATGAGGATACCGGAAGAAGGGCTCCTCGAAGGCCGTGACGAAGCACGACCGCCCGTTCCGAAATACCTTTCGCTCGCGCGGTTCGAATGAAATCCTGCGCAAGGATTTCAAGCATACCCCCGCGAGTCAGGCGTGCGATATAGGCCACGTAGGCACTGCCGAGAACCAGAGCCGGAAGGATTCGTGATGAAATGCCCTGCCAGCCCGAAGCGGGAAGTACGCCGAGCCAGAGAGAGAATATCAGCACCAGCAGCGGCCCCATGACAAACGTTGGTACGCAGATCCCTATCATTGCCGTCGCCATTACCGCATAGTCAACATGACTGTTCGGCCTGAGCGCCGCGATTACTCCCGCACCAACCCCCACCACAAACGCGAATACCAGTGCATACAAGCCAAGTTCCATAGATACGGGAAGAGCATCCGCCAGAAGCTCGGTGACCGTTCGGTTGGGGTACTTGAACGAAGGGCCAAAATCCCCCCGGACGACATTCGACAAGTACTCGAGATATTGAAAAAACAGTGGTTGATCGAGTCCGTAATGCTCTTCGAGACGTTCAAGGACAAGCGGTGAGACTTTTTTTTCCGAACTGAACGGTCCGCCCGGGGCGAGCCGAATAAGAAAAAACGTCACCGTCGCGATGACAAACAGTGCAGGAATCGTTTCCAGGAAAATTCGTCGTAATATGAATTTCAGCATCTTGCCGGCGCTTTACTCACTACTCAAACGCACATATTTATAGGGATGATGATCCATGATTGTTGGATTCCAGTTCTCGACCGAAGGATGCACCAGAGC
>CAZEMW010000160.1:6306-7237 GCA_964513105.1 uncultured Fibrobacterota bacterium | reverse complement strand
GGTTCGAGGGGGGATTGACGGGACAACGGATTGTGTTTGCCGGCTTTGCCTCCAAAACAGCGTGTGGCCGGTACTTCCATCGCGGGGTTCGTGTTCGATGTGCCCGAGAGCCTGTGCGTTCGTCGGGATCAGCACAACGCACGTTTCACTTCACCAAGCTTAATGCAATGCAATACGGCGTGGTTTTGGATTCGACGGTGCCCCCGGGAAATCTTCGATTACGAGTTACGCGCACGAGCACGAGCACGAAAAATGAGATTCCCCTGTTTCGGCTTAACCCAAGTTTCCGGATAGGCACTTAAATGGCATCGCTCTCCACCATTCATTCTTCTTTGAACAAATCCAGAAAACGATCTTCGTACAAATCGTACAGATTCCACCGGACCAGTTCATCCTTGAGCTCTTTTGCCTGCGTTTTGTCTTTTTTTACGGCGGCGAACAGGTTTTCGATGCGATCCATGATATACTTGGGAACTTCGTCGTCCTTCATTTCCGCCATCTCTTCGGGAACCCCCTCTTCGCTCCGGGTTACCGACGGAAAGTACTCTTTGATACGCGATTCGATGGTCTCGAACTTCTGGTCCAGGGTCTCGATATCCGCATTCAGTTCCGAGAGATCAAGGGAAACACCCAACAGGGCCTGGATAGTATCGACAATTCTCAGGGATGCTTTCGGATAGGAGAAATTTGATGCGTACGAGGGAAGCGTGCCCAGGAAACAGGCGGAATCGATGCCGTAGGAAGCTGCCACACCAAGCAGTAATCCGTTCATACCGGCGATATAGCCGTCGGGCATGGTTTCGAGTCCACTGCGACGAAGCTCGTTGAGAAGTGAATCGGAGTTGCAGGCGCAGACGAGTTCCGAAGAATCGGTGTGGCTCATGGGGCGAGCATAGGCCGCGGCGGTAAAAATGCGTGACACCCGATACTC
>CAZEMW010000160.1:1489-6296 GCA_964513105.1 uncultured Fibrobacterota bacterium | reverse complement strand
AATGACTCTCATGCTCTCCTGCCCGCCGAGCTGGGAGTTACTCTCGAAAACGATAACGTCGGGATTCTGTTTGTAATGAAACAGTCCTGAAGGTATCTGGGGCAGCTTCGCGATTCCGTCTTTTACCACAATCGAATCGGGGACATAGTACCGGCTCATGTCCAACTCGGCGAAGACATTGGTCGCGAGTTTTCGTCGAAGGTAATCGACCGCAATGAGACCTACGTTTCCCATGCCCGGCCACGCGGCTATCAGAACAGGCTGTGATTCGAATTGTACGCTACCGAATACTTTCATGCCGAAGTTTTGCCTCCTTCAGGTTGTGCGCGGAAATATTTCTCAGATTCCGATGGTGTGGACCGTTACTGTTGCCGGCAAACGTTTGCTCTTGTGAGACACGGAATAGAGTCCCCCGCCGTTTTGCTGTCTCAAAATACGACAAAACGAAAGCACCAACCACGGATCCGCCCTCTGATGACACACTCTATACTATAGCGGTGATCAGCCGGGCGACAATTAACCGGTTGCGACAGGCTGTCTTCCTCAGGCTTATAAGGTATTGGAAACAGGTGCCTTACAAAGGTCTGCCGGGGTACCTCACTGGATATCTAAGTGCCTCTTATTTCTTTTTATGACAATTACTTAGGCATTCATTCACATCGCCAAACTCGGGACGGCTCCGGAGCTTCTTTACCATCACATTCGGCCCTTTCTCAAGAATGTGCCCGGGACCATGTTCCGCGTGTACGCTTCTCCTTTTGCTCACTTTTTGCGGACCTGCGTCTCGCTTTCGATACATTTCGTTTTCTTTCCCCCGTACTCAAAATAAGAGCGGGGAGATGAACTATTGTATATGGCGTCCGTTTTCGGTATCGGGTATCTGCCCGAACGAACGAATGTGCATGGTATGAAAGACTTTAGAATTCAGAAGAGTGAGTGCGTTTTGCCGGCATTCGGAACCATTCCCGTATGAGATTCACCGGAAAGCAGATCATCGTCGCTCCCCTTGCGGGCATCACGGATACCGTTTTCCGTCGATTGTGCCGCAACAACGGTGCCGATATCGTTTACTCCGAGATGGTCAGTGCCGAAGGTATTGTCCATGGAGCGAAAAACACCGCCGAGCTGCTCTCCTTTTACGAGCATGAGCGACCAATCGGCATTCAGCTGTTCGGAACAAAGCCGGAGAGCCTGGCATATGCGGTCCGGTATGTACAGGATCGCGTACAGCCGGATTTTATCGACCTTAACTGTGGATGCCCGGTACCGAAAGTGGTTAAGAAGAACGGGGGAGCGGGTCTTTTGCGTGACCCTGTGTTGTTCCGCAAAATTGTTTCCGCAATGATCGAAGTCGCCCGGGTACCAATCACGGTGAAACTCCGGTCGGGATGGCATGAGCACAAATGGGTTGATGTCGAATTTGCCGCGATTGCTCAAGACTGCGGCGTAGCGGCGGTCGCATTGCATCCGCGATCGAAGACCATGATGTTTGGAAAACGGGCCTACTGGGATCGTATTGGGGAAATCAAGCAGAGACTCACCGTTCCGGTCATCGGCAACGGAGACATTCGATCGGGTGACGACGCGGTTCGAATGTTTCGTGAAACCGGCTGTGATTCGATCATGGTTGGACGTGCGTGTATGGGCAATCCCTGGATTTTTGGCGCGATTCGCGGGGTGATGGACGGGAAACCGATTTCGCCCCCCACTCTGGAGGATCGATTGAAGACCGCACGTACGCATCTTACGATGTATCGAGACGAATACGGCGAGTTTCGTGCGGCAAAAGAGATGAAAAAGCATATCGCCTGGTATCTGAAAGGTATTCCGGGCTCGGCGGAAGCACGGAGGACGGTGTTTACCGCACAGACAACCGAGCAACTCGAGGAAGTGTTGCTCGCCATAGAAGGTCGAAAGGATGACGGAGTATGAACAAGGAAATGATCGAGATTCTGCTAAAAAGTGTGCGGTCCGGGGCGGTGTCGGTCGACTCTGCAGTCGAGCAATTGAAAAGCATGCCGTTTGAAGACCTGGGGTTTGCCAAGGTTGATCATCATAGAGCCATTCGGACGGGATTCCCCGAGGTGATTCTCTGTCAGAATAAGCGACCCGAGCACATCCTGGCGATCGTCCGGGATCAGATCTCCCACAACGAAACCGTGTTCGGCACGCGGGCGTCGACGGAAGTTCTCGATCTGGTGTCAAAAGAGATCGGTGATATCGAGGTGCTCCCTACGGCCCGTTGTTTTCGGCGAAAAGGGCCGGACTGGCGGCCCGCGGAACACTACCTCGGCAAGGTCGTCATAATGTCGGCGGGCACTTCGGACGCCGCCGTTGCCGAGGAAGCGAAATGCACGGTCGAGATAATGGGACATCCATGTGAACTTATTCAGGATGTCGGTGTGGCGGGAATTCATCGGTTGTTCGCCCACAAAGACAAGCTCCGGAGTGCTTCGGTCCTGGTCGTGGTTGCCGGAATGGAAGGCGCGCTTCCGTCGGTCGTGGCAGGGCTGGTTTCCTCTCCGGTGATCGGCGTACCCACGAGTGTTGGATATGGATCTCACCTCAACGGACTGGTACCCATGTTCGCAATGCTCAACTCCTGTGCGTCGGGGCTGAGTGTTGTCAATATCGACAACGGTTTCGGTGCGGCGATGGCCGCAATCAAAATGAATTCGGTCATTCGGACTTCCACCCCAAAATGATCGAGAGAACCGGACTGTTCGGGTCGGTCGACGGAGGTCTCTTCGCGGCCGACGATCTTGAGCATTTTTGCACGGCAAGATCGTGCAACAGCTTACGCAGAATGCCGTGAGTCGGCTGCGAAACTTGGGTTAAACAAATAAAAACCAACCAGTTACCTGTAATTCGAACTGCGGCCGTTCGTAATTAGTGTCTGTCCGGAAACGTTCGAGAACGGGCACCTTCCCGATTGAAATCGGGACTCGGCGTCCGTTTTCGAGGGTTTTCGGACAGACACCAGGTAACTGAGTGGAGCCGAAGTCTGACCTTTGGTGACATATCCCGGCACTGCGGGACGAAGTCTGATCTCAGTTGGGCCTTTGACCCGGGTACCGAAGCCGAGGTATCCGGCTCCGTCGGCTTGGTGTCTATCCCGCCTTCGCGGGGAAGAGCGAGCCGTCAATTGTCGGTCGGGGAACCTGGATGGCACACTTAGTATAGAGTGCTCCAAATCCCTGGAATCCAGAACCTGCTTATGCCCCGAAAAGCCAAAAACGAATCCCTGGTTCGAACCATTCTGCTCAGGATGCTCTTTGTTGCCTTTGCCGGGGTTCTGGTGTCGCTCGCCCTTTTCGTCGGTATTTCCTACCATCGGCATAATCGAGAGCTTCGCCGAAGAACAAACGAATACCGCTCCACCATGCGGGATCGAATCCAGACCGATGTTGAGCGGGCGCTTGCGATAATCGAATTTCACAAAAATCGGTCTCGGTTGCAGAAGAAAATCGAACTGGCCGAAGATCTGTCGCATCTCGTCGATACGGCGCGCGAAACTCTTTCCCGGACACGCCACGCAACGTTGAGCGAATTTATCGATGCATTCAATCGATGCATTGCCGATCCACTTTCCGGCGCCACGTATTATGTCCTGTCGGATACTTCGGGCATTTTAGGCTCCTCCCCCCAGAGGCTTGACTCTGTTCTTCAAATCGCCGCCCCTGAATTGCACCGGCTTTTATCCATGGGAGCCGACACGGTGGTGCGTCCGCTGGTACTCGCATTTCCACCTCCGAATCCGGAGGGATTCCCCAGGCATTACTTGTGTTCGTCGCTTGAAGTTACCGATTACAATCTCACGATTCATGCTCTCAATGATCTGGAACGTGCCGAAGCCGGACTGCGCCGTGAAGTGCTTCTTGAACTTGCCGCGATGCACGGCTCCGGACCTTCGTATCTGTTCGGCGGGAGGTTCGACGGGCTGTCGCTACTGGGACCGGAAAAGGGTAAGAACATGATGCACATGACCGATGTCAACGGTACACCCATCGTTCGGGCCCTTATTGCGGCGGCAAAGCAGGGCGGCGGATTTGTCGAGTACACCATGCCGGGCTTCACCGGTATGAAACCGTTGCGCAAGATCAGCTATGCGGCATCGGTTCCCGAATGGAACTGGTACATCGGTTCGGGTATGTACGTAAACGAAATGCGTGCGGCTCTGGACAAAAAGCTTGGAAAACTGAATCGAGATCTTGTCGGCGAAATGTTGCTGTCGATAATCCTTATTGGTCCGTTTCTGTTCCTTCTGACCGCCGGGGTTGCCATGTACGCGTCCGGCCGACTGGCGGGGGCAATCGGGACCTTTGCCGACATTTTCCGCGAGTCGCCGTCTCGCTTGCGGCTGGTGGATCCGCGAAGAGTCCCGTTCAAGGAGTTCCTTCCGCTGGCCGAGTCGGTGAACAGTATGGTCGAGGAACGAAATCGCACAGATGAAGCCCTTCGAAAAAGCGAACGACGTCTCAAAGCCGTTTTCAACAACACGTTCCAATTGACCTTTATGTTGCGGCTGGACGGGACACTGCTTGCGGCGAATGAATCCGCGTGCCGCTCGGTCGATGTGGTCGAAGAGCAATGGGTGGGTATCGCATTTCACGAAACACCATGGTGGCCGCGAACCCCCTGGGTGCGGGACCTGTTGCATGAAGCTGTGCAGCAGGCGGCCACCGGAGAGTTCGTCCGGTATGAAACCCCCCTTCGCATGGCCTGCGAAACGGACGGAGTGTTCGATTTTTCGATAAAACCCGTTATTGACGAAGACGGAAACAAAGCGTTTCTCCTTGCCGAGGCG
>CAZEMW010000160.1:0-1479 GCA_964513105.1 uncultured Fibrobacterota bacterium | reverse complement strand
ACTTCGTTTCCGCTCCGATCTGGACAAACTCATGACCGGAATCGCTATCCGATTCATCAATCTCCCGACCGAGCGAACCGATGAGCTCCTGTTTGATGTGCTCGGGAAAATCGGAGAATTCGCTGCGGTGGATCGTGTTGCGCTGCACCTGTTCTCCGACGACTACGCCTATTCGACTCCCAAAATCGTATGGTCACAATCCGGACTATCCCACCAGCCGCCAACTGCGGAACCGGTTCCGGTCTACAAGGCGAATGGATGGGTCGAAGAGCTGAAAAAGCTTAACCCGGTCGTGCTGACCGACGCCCGCACGGTCAAAGAAGAGGATGACCGACGAGTTCTTGAGCAACTCGATATCGGTGCGGTTGCCGCCATCCCGATCGCCATGCACGAAACGCTGACCGGCTACATTGCTCTAAGTACTACATCCGGCAAACAGTGGGAGTGCCCGTCAACCCTCTGGCCGCTCCTCAGGATGGTGGGTGAAATTGTCGCCAACGCTTTGGAACGTCGGGCAATGGAAACGGCGCTCCGTGAAAGCGATCAGCGTTTCCGCCAACTTGCGGAAAACATCGGGGAGGTATTCTTTCTTCTCGACAAGGAAAGCAAGTCCCTTCTGTACGTGAGTCCGGTCGCGACCGCGATTTTCGGCATCCCTGCAGCATCGTTTTATGCGAATCCTCGGCTTTTTGTCGATCGGATTCATCCCGACGATCGAGATCACGTACTGTTCGCCCGCGAAGATATACGGTACGAGCGGGGATTGAATGAAGAGTTCAGAATACTGCGAGACAATGGGGAAATTCGGTGGATTCGGCTTCGCTCCTTTCCGGTTCAGAGTGAGGACGGTGATGTCTACCGACTTGCCGGCATCGCGGCCGATATCACCGAGTATAAGAAGGCGCGTGAAGAGGCGGAAAAACAGCAACAGCAGTTGATACAGGCGGACAAGCTTGCGTCTATCGGCATGATGGTCTCCGGCGTTGCGCACGAAATCAACAACCCGAATAACCTTATCATGCTCAACGCCGACGTCATGCAGGCCTTGTGGCCGGATGTACAACGGGTCCTCAAAGAAGGGCCGATGTCCGATTCGACAAAGATTGGTGGTCTGCCGGGAAAAAGGGCGGTGGAGAAATTCGGATCGATGATCCAGGGAATCGGTGGCGGTGCCGTTCGCATCAAACGAATCGTCCAGAACCTCAAGGACTTCGCCCGCATTGACGATGGGGATATTGGAGGGTTGCTCGATCCGAACGATGTCGTTGAGTCGGCCATGAGCATTATCCACAATATGCTGAAAAACGCTTCAAATCGTGTTACGGTTCATAAGGATGAGAATGTTCCCCGGGTGTTCGGAAATTTTCAGAAACTGGAGCAGGTTGCCATAAATCTTCTCACCAATGCCTGTCAGGCGCTCGAAAATCCCGATCAGGGGATAACCATTCGGGTGTTTCTCGACTGGGACCAGAAAAGAGT